>CACWRT010000004.1 GCA_902763365.1 uncultured Ruminococcus sp. | reverse complement strand
CTGAGCTCTTAGCTCTTAGCTTTGAGCTATGAACCCCGGCGAGCCGCCGGACCCTAAACGCGGGTATCGCTCCGCTTCGCATCCGCTCTGAACTCGCCGCTCAGGCTTCACTGCCCGCGTATCAGGCTTTTTAAGCGGCTCAATGACAAACAAAACAAATGTCAGCTATGAAAAATGAGATGCCATGCTCTGAGCCCTGAACTCTTAGCTCTGAGCTGCGAAGCCCGCGTCTCAGGCTTTTTAAGTGGCTCAATGACAAACAAAACAAATGTCAGCTATGAAAAATGAGATGCCATGCTCTGAGCCCTGAACTCTTAGCTCTGAGCTGCGAAGCTGCTCTGAGCTGATTACGTAATATCCTTGAGTTTAACTATGCCTGCTACAAGACCTACAAGATATGTAATAATACCGATGACAATATCAAAGATAAATCCGTGTGATATGTCGGGATCGGTGAATACATCGGGTATAAGATTTATACATTCGTTCAGAGGTACTACTCCCTCCAGCGCTTTGTATATATCAACCCCTATTCCGAGATATACACCCGCACAAAATAAGGCTAATGAAATTACAATTCCCAATGTGAGCTTCAGCGCACGGCTGTTACTTCCTGTTGACATACCGCCGAAAGCTCCTCCGAGCCCTGCTGCAACTCCTGAGATTACTGCCATACGCCCTAAAAATGAAAGTCCGAACCACAATGCACCGCCTATCAGACCGCCTAAAAGGCTTATACCTATGGTTTTAAGTAATTCCATTCCCAAATTTCCACCGGCATCAGCTTGAGGGGTGTTATTGTAGCTGTTTTGATTACTATTGTTATTGAAATTATTCATTGTTTATACTCCTTTTCTTTTCAATTTTTATTATCAGAAGCTCATATAATCCAAGCAATGTACAGCCTGCCGCATAGCAGATAATATCTTTTACGTCACATACGGTTCCTATGATTGTCCTTAACAGCTGAGAAGTTATTCCAAGTTTATCAGCAAGCTGCAATCCCTGCAACAGTTCAACTCCTGCTGCAAAAATAAACAGATAAAGCGGCAGAAGTCTGCACTTTTCCGGTATAATTATTCTTATCAGGCAATATAAAAGGATGACCACAAGTACATCGCCCAGATACGGTCTGACAAAACTGTCATGAACAAATGCTCCTATAAGTATTTCCGTAACCAACAGTATTAAAAAAGCAGCGGCATATATGATACGTTTTTTCTTCATAAGACTATCTCCCCCCGTATCACATCAAAAACGGCCTGCCGGCGAAAACCGACAAGCCGTAGATTAATTATCAGATGAGTTCGATAACAGCCATCTCAGCTGCATCGCCGCGGCGAGGACCGATCTTCGTGATACGGGTATATCCGCCGTTTCTGTCAGCATACTTAGGTGCAATCTCTGTAAAGAGTTTCTTTACAACATCTTCCTTTGTAATGAAAGCCATAGCAGCTCTTTTGTTTGCAAGGTTCTCTACCTTTGCAAGAGTAATGAACTTCTCTGTCAAAGCACTTACTTCTTTGGCACGAGTAACGGTTGTTTCGATCTTGCCGTTTTCGAGCAGGAAGGTTACCATTGCTCTGAGCATTGCTGTTCTATGAGCTGTCTCTCTGCCGAGTTTTCTTGTTCCGGGCATCGATATTCACTCCTTTATTTGGTAATAATTTTATTCTTCATTGCTGCGAAGTGTAAATCCAAGCTTTGTAAGCTTATCTATAACTTCATCCAGCGACTTACGTCCGAGATTTCTTACTTTCATCATCTCGTCCTCGGTCTTGTTTGTAAGATCCTCAACGGTATTGATATTCGCTCTCTTGAGGCAGTTGAAGGAACGAACCGAAAGATCAAGCTCCTCTATTGTCATCTCAAGCGCTTTCTCTTTCCCCTGGTCATTCTTCTCTACCATGACCTCTGTATTTGTACCCTTATCCGAAAGGTTAACAAACAGATTAAGATGCTCTGTCAGTACTTTCGCTGCAAGTGACACAGCTTCCTGTGCTGATATAACACCGTTTGTCCATACATCTATCGTCAGTTTATCATAGTCTGTTATCTGACCAACACGTGTATTCTCTATGTTATAGTTTACCTTGAGTACAGGTGTATAGATGGAATCTATAGGAAGTATGCCGATAACACTTGCGTTATTCTGAGCAAGCTCTTCCTTATTGCGCTCAGCAGAAATATATCCTCTGCCCTTACTCAGTGTTATCTCCATATAAAGCTTTGCTCCCTCTCCGAGAGTTGCTATATGAAGATCGGGGTTCAGTATCTCTACTTCTGCATCTTTTTTGATAGACTCTGCCGTTACAACACACGGACCTTCAGCACTTATCTCTACTGTCTTGGGACCGTCACAGTGAAGCTTTGCAATAAGTCCCTTCATATTAAGTACTATTGCAGTTACATCTTCTTTTACGCCGGGGATAGTAGAAAATTCGTGCAGTACTCCATCTATCTTGATGGAAGTAACAGCTACACCCTCCAGTGAGGAAAGGAGTACTCTGCGCAGGCTGTTGCCGAGAGTAATGCCGAAGCCTCTCTCAAGGGGCTCTACGACAAATCTGCCGATTCTGCCGTCATCGGATAATTCTGTTGTTTCTATTCTGGGCTTTTGAAATTCGAACATCAGCTAACCTCCTTAACATCAGGCGGCTTGCGCCGCCGTTTGTGTAACCGAACTAAGTAATAGATTACTTGGAGTACAACTCAACGATAAGGTGAGGAGCAACTTCGTAATCGATATCCTCGATTGAAGGCATTCTTACTACCTTAGCGGAGTACTGATCTTTATTTACCTCAAGCCAGAGAGGAGTTGTTCTGCTTGCTGTCTGTTCAATCGTATCCTTGAACTTTGCGCTGCTTCTGCTCTTCTCTCTGAGAGTAATTACATCGCCTTCTTTTACTCTGTATGAAGGAATATCAACTCTCTGTCCGTTTACAAGGAAGTGACCATGAGTTGCAAGCTGTCTTGCATCTCTTCTTGTAAGAGCATAACCCATTCTGAATACTATGTTATCAAGTCTTGATTCAAGAATTGTGATCAGGTTATTACCTGCCTGACCTTCCATCTTTGAAGCAAGTTCAAAATAATGATGGAAAGGCTTCTCAAGTACGCCATAGATGAACTTGAGCTTCTGCTTTTCCTTGAGCTGAATGCCATACTCAGATACTTTTCTTCTGGAATTGGCATTAGGATTTCTCTTTGATGATTTATCAATACCGACTACTGCCGGGCTTATGCCGAGATATCTGCATCTCTTGAGAATTGGATCTCTGTTTACTGCCATTTTATAGCACCTCCGTTAAATTATACACGTCTTCTCTTGGGAGGACGGCAACCGTTGTGGGGAATCGGGGTAACGTCTTTGATCATGCTGACCTCAAGACCTGCGGACTGAAGTGCGCGGATCGCAGCCTCACGACCTGCACCCGGTCCTTTTACATATACCTCAACGGACTTCATACCATGCTCCATAGCTGCCTTTGCTGCTGTTTCAGCTGCTGACTGAGCCGCAAAAGGAGTTGATTTTCTGGAGCCTCTGAAGCCAAGCTCACCTGCGCTTGCCCATGAAATTGCATTTCCGTGAACATCAGATATCGTTACGATTGTATTATTGAATGTTGACTGAATGTGCGCTGCGCCCTTCTCGATATTTTTACGTTCACGGCGTCTGCGTACAGTAGCCTTTTTTGCACCTTTCTGAACTGCCATCAGTTATCCCTCCTGATTACTTCTTCTTATTAGCCATTGTCTTTCTCTTACCCTTTCTGGTACGAGCGTTTGTCTTTGAACGCTGACCACGAACGGGAAGGTTTGTACGATGGCGGATTCCTCTGTAGCAACCGATCTCGATCAGTCTCTTGATATCAAATGCGATATCTCTTCTGAGGTCACCCTCTACTCTGCAGTTATGATCAATATATTCCTTGATCTTTGCAACATCTTCCTCTGTAAGATCTCTTACACGAGTATCAGGATTAACACCTGTTGCTGCAAGAATGTCATTTGATGTCTTGCGGCCGATGCCGAATATATAAGTGAGGCCGATTTCGACTCTCTTATCTCTGGGTAAATCTACACCTGCAATACGTGCCATTTATCTTTGCACCTCCGTTGGTATTAATGCGTCATTAACCCTGACGCTGTTTGTGCTTCGGGTTTTCACAGATAACCATGATTTTGCCCTTACGCTTTATAACCTTACACTTTTCACAAATCTTTTTAACTGAAGGTCTGACTTTCATCGTGTTATCATTCCTTTCATACCCCTTCAGGGATTTACTTACTGCGCCATGTTATACGACCTTTTGTAAGATCGTACGGCGACATCTCGATCTTTACCTTGTCACCCGGGAGGATCCTGATGAAATTCATCCTGAGTTTTCCCGATATATGAGCAAGGATTATATGTCCGTTAGGAAGCTCTACTTTGAACTGCGCGTTCGGAAGAGCCTCTTTTACAACACCCTCTACCTCAATTACGTCTTCTTTTGACATAAAATTTGCCTCCTTAACAGTCTCTGACCTTTTTATCGAAGATCAGGATCTCCTGACGTATTTTACTGTCATCATTCATGATCTGTTCATTCAGAACAGTACTTGTATATGCAAGATGAATAAGCTTCTTTCTCTTTGGTCTTGCAGCAGTACGTTTATTCCCGTCCGCCACCAGCGCTGTATCGCCCTCAAGCTTTACTACAGCGTAGAAGCTTCCTTTATCATGCCCTGCCTTTGATCTGACGACCGTTCCCCTTTGATATCCCATTTTTGTCACCTCAATCAGGAAGCGTAAGTATTACGGGACCATCCTGTGTTATTGCAATCGTATGCTCAAAATGAGCCGAAAGCTTTCCGTCGGCGGTGACTGTTGTCCATTCATCGCCAAGCACCCGGACTCTGGGAGTCCCCTGGTTTACCATTGGTTCTATCGCTATCGTCATTCCCGGCAGCAAACGCACACCCCTTCCCGGTGTGCCGTAATTAGGTACGCTCGGGTCTTCATGCAGCTTCGCACCTACTCCGTGGCCGACATAATCTCTAACCACCGAGTAACTGCGCGCCTCGACATACCTCTGTACAGCCGCTCCGATATCTCCGAGTCTGTTTCCTGCGACCGCCTTTGAAATACCTTCCATCAGGGAGTTCCTTGTTGCATCCATAAGAGCCTTTGCTTCTTTTGATACGTCTCCGCAAGGAAAGGTAAAGGCATTGTCGCCGTGATATCCGTCATATTTTGCACCGACATCTATACTCACGATATCGCCTGCTTTTAATATCTGTTTTTCACTCGGTATGCCGTGGATGACTACATTATTAACCGAAATACAAGCGCTGGCAGGAAATCCTCCGTACCCGAGAAACGAGGGGGTTGCCCCCTGCTTCTCGATATAGTTACGGACGATGTTGTCAATCTCAAGGGTACTTACCCCCGGTTCGACAGCCTTGCCTGCTTCACGCAAAGCTCCGGATGAAATTCTGCCCGCTTCACGCATTTTTCTGATGACTCGGGCGGTTTTCAGGATCACCATATTTTGTTACGCCTCAATAGCCTTCATGATCAGAGCAGTTGTTGATTCAACAGTATCCTGACCCTCAACTACTGAAAGCTTGCCCTGCCTGTCATAATAATCCTTGAGAGGCTCGGTTTCCTTATGATAAACCTCAAGACGAGCTTTTACTGTATCGGGATGGTCATCCTTACGCTGAACAAGGGCGCCTGCGCAGCTGTCGCAAACTCCGTCCTGTGCAGGACGCTTATACTCAATGTGGTAGCTTGCGCCGCACTTTTCGCAGACACGGCGTCCGGACATTCTCTTCATAATAGCCTCATCAGCTACCTCGATATCAATGACCTTATCGATCGCGATACCCATTGTGTCCAGAGCCTCGGCCTGAGGAATGGTTCTCGGGAAGCCGTCAAGAATGAATCCTGCTTTACAGTCATCCTTTGCAAGTCTTTCCTTGATAATGCCGATAACGACCTCATCGGGAACGAGCTGACCTGCGTCCATATAGGACTTAGCTTTCAGACCCATTTCAGTACCGGTTCTCAGCGCTTCTCTGATAATATTTCCGGTTGAAATTGTCGGAATGTTCAAACGATCACAAATAACTTCTGCCTGTGTTCCTTTACCTGCACCGGGTGCGCCAAGTAAGATAATGTTCATAAAGTTTTGCTCCTTTCGTCTTCTGATATTTATGTTTATTAATCAAGGAATCCCTTATAATGACGCATCATAAGCTGGGATTCGAGCTGCCTCATTGTTTCAAGAGCAACACCTACAAGAATGATTACGGATGTTCCGCCCATCATAAGACCTTTAAGATCTGTCAGGTTACTGAAGATCAGCGGTACAATTGCGATGAATGCAAGGAACAGTGAACCGATAAGTGTGATTCTTGAAATGATCTTAGCTATAAAATCAGTTGTAGGCTTACCGGGACGGATACCCGGGATAGTGCCGTTGTTCTGACGAAGATTGTTTGACATTTCGATCGGATTATACTGGATCGTTACATAGAAGTAACCGAATCCGATAATCAATAAGAAGTAAAGACCGATATATATCCAGTTTGTCGGGCTGAAGAGATTGAAGAAGCCCTTCCAGAAATCGCTGAGATTATTCTGATCAAGGAACAGCAGAACAGTCTGCGGTATTGACAGAATAGAGCTTGCGAAAATGATCGGCATTACTCCCGAAAGGCCTACCTTGATCGGCAGGTGTGAACTCTGACCGCCGTACATTTTGCGTCCTACCATACGTTTAGCATACTGTACAGGGATCCTGCGTTCTGCATCGTTCATGAATACTATTACCCATATAATGATAAGGAAAAGTACTACAAAAACGATAGGATAGATGATCTTTGTTACATTGCCGGCCTTGATTCCCAGTTCATAGAAGTTTTTCCACAGATCGAGGAATGTAAAGGGCAATCTTGCTATAATACCCACAAAGAGAAGAATAGAGATACCGTTTCCGAGACCGTTCTGGTTTATCTGTTCACCGAGCCACATCATAAGCGCTGTACCTGCGGTAAATACAAGAACGATAACAACTGCGGAATAAACACCCTCAAAGTTCCATCCGCTGTAGCTCGTGATACGCGAGCGAAGCAGATATACATAGTATGCCGATCCTTGTATAATACCCAAGGCAACGGTAACATATCTTGTGATGGATGCTATCTTCTTTCTTCCTTCCGTACCTTCTTTTTGCAGACGCTCAAGAGCGGGAATTGCCACAGCAAGCAGCTGCATTATAATTGAAGAGTTGATGTACGGTGTTACTGACATCGCAAACAATGTTGCGTTAGAAAATGCGCCGCCGGAGAATGTATCAAAAAAAGCGAGCATATTGTTGGAATCATTCCAACTCTTTGTAAGCTCTTTAAGCGCTTCGACTTCAAGAAATGGAACAGGAATTTTTGAACCTATTCTGAAAATAATTACGATAAAGATCGTAAAAAGCATTTTTTTACGAAGGTCAGGTACCTTCCAGGCATTAGCGATTGTTTTGAACAAATCAGATCACCTCAGCCTTTCCTCCTGCAGCTTCAATCTTCTGCTTAGCTGACTCTGAAAAAGCTGCAACTTTAACACTAAGCTTCTTTGTGAGGTTGCCGTTGCCAAGAATCTTGACACCGTCATATTCCTTCTTGATGATGCCTTTCTCAATAAGAGCCTTAGCATCTACCTCAGTATCGTTATCAAAAGCCTCAAGAGCAGATACATTGATAGCGACGATTTTCTTAGCGAAGATATTATTGAAGCCCCTCTTAGGAATTCTTCTCTGAAGAGGCATCTGACCGCCTTCAAATCCGGGACGAATGCTGCCGCCTGAACGAGCCTTCTGACCCTTATGTCCCTTGCCGGCTGTCTTGCCCCAGCCTGAGCCGTGACCTCTGCCGATTCTCTTGGAACCTTTTTTTGCACCCTCAGCAGGTGAAAGTTCGTGCAAATTCATTTTATCGCACCTCCTCTATTAAGCTTCCTCAACCTCGATGAGATGGCTGATCTTAGCCACCTTACCTCTGGTCTGTACATTATCGGGCTGAACCGCAGTGCTGCCCGGCTTTCTGAGACCGAGTGACTGTGCAGTAGCAATCTGGTCCTTAGGTCTGCCGATTAAACTCTTTTTAAGAGTTATCTTAATCTGTGCCATACTGCTTCTCCTCCCAATTATTATAATATTTCCTTAACAGACTTGCCGCGTACCGCAGCTACTTCGTCTGCTGTTCTGAGACTCTGAAGACCTGCCAGTGTTGCTCTTACAACATTGCAGGGATTATTTGAACGCAGAGCCTTTGTTCTGATATCCTTGATTCCGACTGCCTCAATTACGGCACGCACGGGACCGCCTGCGATAACACCTGTACCGGGAGCGGCAGGCTTCATAAGAACCTTACCTGCGCCGTAGATACCTGTGACTTCATGAGGAATAGTGGTACCTTTCAGAGAAACCTTCATAAGGTTCTTCTTTGCGTCCTCTATACCCTTGCGGATAGCATCCGGAACTTCGCCTGCTTTGCCGATACCAAAGCCAACTGTACCGTTGCCGTCACCGACTACTATGAGAGCGGCAAACTTGTAGATACGACCGCCCTTTACTGTTTTGGATACACGGTTGATAGCAACAACGTGTTCTTTCATCTCTAATGTAGATCCGTCGATTAAAGCCAAAGTTACTCCTCCTTACTTAGAACTTCAGGCCGCCCTCACGAGCGCCTTCTGCGAGTTCCTTGACACGGCCGTGGAATATGTATCCGCCTCTGTCAAAAACTACTTCTTCGATGCCCTTTTCAGCAGCTCTCTTAGCGATGAGCGCGCCTACCTTACGAGCAGCGTCCTTATTTCCGCCGTAACCTTCAATTTCCTTGTCCAGTGTAGATGCTGATGCAAGTGTTACACCCTTGACATCGTCTATCAGCTGAGCGTAGATGTTATTGGTGGAGCGGAAAACATTGAGACGAGGGCGAGCAGCTGTACCGCTGATCTTACCTCTGACTCTCTTGTGGCGAGTAAGTCTTGCCTTATTTGTATCAGACTTTTTAACCATGGTTTATTCACTCCTTTATTACTTCTTACCCTTACCGGCCTTACCTTCCTTGCGGCGGATAAATTCACCGGCGTACTTGATACCCTTGCCCTTATACGGCTCAGGCGGACGCTTTTCTCTTACTTCCGCAGCAAACTGACCTACCTTCTGCTTGTCGATACCGCTGATGATGATCTTGTTCGGAGTCGGAGCTTCGATTGTGATATCATCATTGTCGGATACGATTACCTGATGTGAATAACCGAGGTTCATAACAAGGTTCTTACCCTGCTTCTGTACACGGTAACCAACACCATTTACTTCCAGCTCCTTCTTGAAGCCTTCTGTTACACCAACAACCATGTTGTGGATAAGTGATCTTGTAAGACCATGGAGTGAACGGTTCTCTTTCTCATCATTAGGACGAGTAACGATAACCTCTGTTCCTTCTACCTTTACATCCATGTTAGGATGAATCTTTTGTGTAAGAGTACCCTTGGGTCCTTTTACAGTTACAACACCGTCGCTTACCTTAACTTCAACGCCGGCGGGAATATTTACGGGTTTTCTTCCAATTCGAGACATTTTATCTGTACCCCCAATTACCAAATGTATGCCAGAACTTCGCCGCCTACATTCTCCTTGCGAGCCTGACGATCTGTCATAACGCCCTTTGATGTGGAGATGATAGCTACGCCGAGTCCCTTCATTACCTTCGGCATATTTTCTACATCGCTGTAAATACGAAGACCGGGCTTTGATACTCTCTTGAGTCCTGTGATAACAGGTGTCTTGCCCTCGCCGTACTTGAGTGCGATCTTGATCATACCCTGCTTGCCGTCATCAACAACTGTAAAGCTCTTGATGTAACCTTCGTCAAGAAGGATCTGTACGATTGCCTTCTTGATGTTGGAAGCAGGAACTTCTACTGTATCGTGTTTTGCAGTATTTGCATTACGGATTCTCGTAAGCAGATCTGCGATAGCGTCTGTAATCTGCATGATTCAGTTTACCTCCTTAAAACTTGAACTTACCAGCTTGCCTTCTTAACGCCCGGGATCTCGCCCTTGTAAGCAAGCTCTCTGAAGCAGATACGGCAAATACCGAATTTACGGAGATAAGCATGAGGTCTGCCGCAGATCTTGCATCTGTTGTATGCACGGGTTGAGAACTTAGGCTCTCTCTGCTGTTTAACTTTCATAGATGTCTTTGCCACGGTGATCCCTCCTTATTTCGCAAACGGAGCGCCCATAAGTGTGAGCAGCTCGCGTGCTTCTTCATCTGTCTTAGCTGTTGTTACAAAGCAGATATCCATACCACGAACCTTATCTACCTTATCGAAGTCGATTTCAGGGAAGATAAGCTGTTCCTTGAGGCCCATGTTGTAGTTTCCGCGGCCGTCAAAGGAGTTAGGGTTGATACCACGGAAGTCACGTACTCTGGGGAGTGCTACATTGAAGAGTCTGTCCATGAACTCATACATCTTTGCACCTCTGAGTGTAACCTTTACGCCAATAGGCATACCCTCTCTGAGTTTAAAGTTAGCTACTGATTTCTTTGCCTTACAAACCATAGGCTTCTGACCTGTGATCTGTGCCAGGTCGCCGGAAATAGCGTCAATAGCCTTTGAATTTTCTCTTGCTTCACCTGCGCCAACGTTGATGACGATCTTGTCAAGCTTCGGAATCTGCATTACGCTCTTGTAGGAGAACTTCTTCATAAGAGCAGGAGCAGCTTCTTTTACATAAAAGTCTTTCAGTCTTGCCATTTAAAGTTTACCTCCTATTAAAGCGCTGCGCCGCATTTTCTGCAAATGCGTTCTTTGGTACCGTCTTCAAGAACGTTATGACCGATTCTTGTTGCTTTCTTGCAGCGGGGGCATACGATTGCTACCTTTGAAGCATACATTGCGCCCTCTGCTTCTACGATACCGCCTGTCTCGCCCATTCTGCGGGGCTTGACATGCTTGGATACAAGGTTTACCTTCTCTACGATTACCTTGCCTTCCTTCGGGCTTACAGCCATTACTTTACCCTGCTTGCCCTTGTTGGAGCCGCTGAGAACAACGACTGTATCGCCTGTTTTAACATGTACTTTGTTACTCATTGTCAGCACCTCCATTAAAGTACCTCGGGAGCGAGTGAGAGGATCTTCATGTAGTCCTTATCACGAAGCTCTCTTGCTACCGGGCCAAATATACGGGTACCCCTCGGGTTTTTATCATCCTTAATGATAACGGCTGCATTTTCATCAAATCTGATGTAAGTACCGTCATCACGGCGTACGCCCTTTGCTGAACGTACAATTACTGCCTTTACGACATCGCCTTTTTTTACAACGCCGCCGGGTGCTGCCTTTTTAACGGAAGCAACTACGACGTCACCTATATTTGCGTACCTCCTGCCTGTACCGCCGAGAACTCTGATGCACATGAGTTCCTTTGCGCCGGTATTGTCGGCAACCTTGAGGTAGGTCTGCTGCTGTATCACAGTGCGTTCCTCCTTTACAGGGCTATATTATTTAGCCTTCTCTATAATCTCTACTAAGCGCCATCTCTTGTCCTTTGAAAGCGGTCTTGTTTCCATGATCCTTACACGGTCACCTACGCCGCATTCGTTGTTCTCGTCGTGAACCTTGAGTCTGATGGTACGTTTGATGATCTTGTTGTACAGGGGATGCTTTACGCTGTCCTCAATAGCTACAACTGCTGTCTTTTCCATCTTATCGCTTACAACCTTGCCGACAAGTGTTTTTCTAAGGTTTCTTTCCATAGTCAGTTTCCTCCTCCCGATCATGCGTCAGCCTGTTCAGAAAGTTCATTCTGACGGATAATAGTCTGTACTCTTGCTATGTCCTTCTTAACAGCCTTTATACGCATGGGATTTTCCAGCTGATTGACTGTAAGCTGAAAGCGCAGGTTGAAAAGTTCCTCTTTGAGGCTCTGAAGCTTGCTGTCAAGCTCAGCCGATGTCATTTCTCTGAGTTCTGAAGCCTTCATTATTCATCAACCTCCGTTTCTTCCTTAGTTACAAACTTTGTCTTGAGCGGCAGTTTCATTGCAGCAAGACGAAGTGCTTCTCTTGCTGTTTCTTCAGGAACACCTGCAAGCTCGAACATTACTCTGCCGGGCTTTACTACTGCTACCCAGAATTCGGGTGAACCTTTACCGGAACCCATGCGGACTTCGGCAGGCTTCTTTGTTACGGGCTTATCCGGGAAGATCTTGATCCATACCTTACCGAATCTCTTACAGTAACGGGTCATAGCTACACGGGCAGCTTCGATCTGGTTTGCTGTGATCCAGCCGGGCTCCAGTGCCTGTATGCCGTACTCACCGTATGTTACTTTATTACCACGGAGCGCCTTACCTGTCATACGACCTCTGTGAACTCTGCGGTACTTTACTCTCTTAGGCATTAACATATTATTTGCTGCCTCCTTCCCTGCGAGGCTTACGGTTATCACTCAATACTTCGCCCTTATACAGCCATACCTTGATACCAATGATACCGTATGTTGTATTTGCTTCCGCGAAACCGTAATCTATATCAGCTCTGAGTGTCTGCAGCGGAATTGTACCCTCATGATACTGCTCTGATCTTGCGATCTCGGCGCCTGCAAGACGTCCCGAGCACATGATCTTGATTCCTCTTGCATTGAACTTCATTGCTCTTCCTATGCTCTGCTTCATAGCGCGGCGATAGGAAATTCTTCTCTCCAGCTGTGCTGCAACGTTCTCAGCGATAAGCTGTGCATTTACATCGGGGTTCTTTACCTCAACGATGTTGATTGCTACAGGCTTGCCGAGCATTTTCTCGCACTGTACACGGAGCTTTTCTATCTCTGAACCGCCTCTGCCGATAACCATACCGGGTTTAGCGCAGTGAATGTGAATTCTTACTTTAGCTGCGTCACGCTCGATCTCAATCTTCGGAACGCCTGCGTCCTTCAGCTGCTTTTTGAGAGTCTTACGGAGGTTGTAGTCTTCTACGAGTGTCTCGCCGAAGTCTTTATCGCTTACAAACCAACGTGAGTCCCAATTCTTGATAACACCTACACGAAGACCGTGCGGATTTACTTTCTGGCCCATTAGTTTAACCTCCTCCTGATCATTCTGTCTCTTTGAGCACCAGTGTGATATGTGATGTTTTCTTATCTATTCTGTATGCACGACCCTGTGCTCTCGGGCGAATCCTCTTGAGGATAGGTCCCTGACCTACATAGCACTCTGCTACATAGAGTTTATTAACGTCCATGTTATAGTTGTTCTCAGCATTTGCCATTGCGGATTTGAGAAGCTTCTCAAGATCCTCACAAGCAGCCTTAGGTGTGTGCTTGAGAACAGCCATTGCATAATCACAAGGCTTATTACGGATAAGGTCGAGAACGATCTTAACCTTTCTCGGTGAAATACGGGCGTATTTAAGTTCTGCCCTTGCTTCCATGTTCATACACTCCTTTCGGCTTATTTAGATGTCTTGCTTCCGGCATGACCCTTGAAGGTTCTGGTCGGTGCGAACTCGCCGAGCTTATGACCGATCATATCCTCTGTTACATATACCGGAACGTGCTTGCGTCCGTCATGGACTGCAAATGTATGTCCTACAAAATCAGGGAATATTGTTGAAGATCTGCTCCATGTCTTGAGTATCTTCTTTTCTCCTGTTTCGTTCATCTGCTGAACCCTTTTTAACAGCACAGGCTGTACATAAGGACCCTTTTTAACGCTTCTGCTCATGCTTAAAGCTCCTTTCTGTATGCCTTATTATTTACCGTTTCTGCGCTTAACGATAAGCTTATCAGAACTCTTGTGTGTCTTTCTTGTCTTATAACCAAGTGCGGGCTTACCCCAGGGAGTAACAGGACCGGGACGGCCGACAGGGGATTTACCCTCACCACCGCCGTGGGGGTGGTCATTCGGGTTCATGACTGAACCTCTTACTGTAGGTCTCCAACCCATGTTTCTCTTACGGCCTGCTTTACCGATCTTTACGTTAGCGTGATCGATATTGCTTACCTGACCGATTGTAGCCATACAGCTCTCGGGTACATTTCTCAGTTCGCCTGAGGGAAGTCTGAGAAGTGCGAGCTTGTTTTCCTTAGCCATAAGCTGCGCCATGTTTCCTGCGCTTCTTGCAAGCTGTGCGCCCTTGCCGGGATACAGTTCAACATTGTGGATGAATGTACCTACGGGGATATTCTTCAGGGGAAGTGCATTACCAACCTTGATATCTGCATCAGGACCTGAAACTACCTTATCGCCTACTTTAAGACCAACGGGAGCAAGGATATAGCTCTTTGTTCCGTCTGTGTACTCGATAAGAGCGATATGAGCTGTTCTGTTCGGATCATACTCAAGTGTCTTTACTACTGCTTCTACGCCGAACTTCTGACGCTTGAAGTCGATCAGTCTGTACTTCTTTCTGTTTCCGCCGCCTCTGTGACGAACGGTAATTCTGCCGTAGCTGTTACGGCCTGACTTTTTATTCTTCGGTGCAAGGAGACTTTTCTCCGGTGCAACCTTAGAAAGAACCGAGAAATCTACTACCGACATATTTCTTCTTGACGGTGTAGTCGGCTTATAACTCTTAATTGCCATTTATTTCACTCTCCTCATGATGGCTTTGCGGAAAGCGGCAAACTTTCCATTCCTTCTGCCTGTCTTTGTGTCAGGCTTACATCATGCCCTCAAAGAACTCTATCGGCTTGCTGCCTTCTTTCAGTGTTACGTAAGCCTTTTTCCATGAAGGAGTATAGCCCTGTGTTCTGCCCTGTCTGCGCAGACGGCCTCTTACGTTTACTGTATTTACCTTTGATACTTTTACGCCAAAGATCTCTTCAACTGCTCTTGCAATGTCGATCTTTGTTGCGTTTTTTGCAACCCTGAAGGTATATTTTGTACCGGATGCAACGCCTGTCATGCTCTTTTCTGTGATGACCGGCTTTATGATGATGTCACGAGCTGTCATGCGTATACCTCCTCGATCTTGCTGATTGCGCCCTTAGCGATAACGAGCTTGTCAGCATTCATGATATCATACACATTAAGTGTATTTACCTGCGCTGTCTTAACGCCGGGAATATTTCTTGCACTGTTTACTACCTTTGTATCATTGCTGTCGAGAACGATCAGAGCCTTTTTGTCAGCGCCGACTGCCTTGAGCATAGCTGCGATAGTCTTTGTGCTGTAGTTTTCTGTTGCCACATTGTCAACAACAACGATCTGGCTGTCCTGAAGCTTGCTTGAGAAAGCTGACTTCATAGCAAGTCTTTTTACCTTCTTGTTGACTGTAAATCTGTAGCTTCTTGGCTTCGGAGCGAAAACCACGCCGCCGTGTGTCCACTGGGGAGCTCTTGTTGAGCCCTGTCTTGCGTGACCTGTACCCTTCTGCTTCCAGGGCTTTCTGCCGCCGCCTCTTACCTCAGCACGGGTAAGAGCTGACTGTGTGCCCTGACGGTTATTTGCGAGATAGTTTACTACCATCTGGTGCATAACCACTGTATTGGGTTCTATACCGAATACGGACTCAGCAAGCTCTACGTCGCCTACCTTGTTGCCCGCCATATCGAGAACTTCTATATTAGGCATTGTTATTCCTCCTTCCCTTACGCCTTAACGCTGTCGAAAATTGAAACGATGCCGCCGTTAGGACCGGGGATGGCACCCTTAATAGCAATAAGATTGTTTTCAGCGTCAATTTTTACAACTGTGAGGTTCTGTACAGTAACTCTTTCAGCACCGAGGTGACCTGCCATTTTCTTACCCTTCCATACTCTTGAAGGTGTTGAGCAGGCGCCCATAGAACCGCCGTGACGAGCAACAGGACCCGAACCGTGAGATTCCTTGAGTCTGTGGAAATTCCAGCGCTTGATTACGCCTGCATATCCTTTACCCTTGCTCTTGCCTGTTACGTCGATCTTATCGCCTTCGGCGAAAGCGTCAACCTTGATAACCGAACCGAGCTCATATGCGCTGATATCAGCTACTCTGAACTCTTTGAGTGTGCGCTTGGGAGCAATGTCATTCTTCTTGAAGTGACCGAGAAGCGGCTTTGTGATATTAACAGGATCGTTCTTGAATTTTTCGCTGCGAACTCTCTTGCCCTTACCCGAGCCGTTCTGAACCTTCAGCTTGATATCGCCGTAGCCAAGCTGTACAGCTTCATAGCCGTCGTTTTCAACTGTTTTGATCTGAGCCACTACACACGGGCCTGCTTCAACAACAGTTACAGGGACAACTTTGCCCTTTTCATCGAAGATCTGTGTCATACCGATCTTCTTGCCGATGATTGCCTTTTGCATTTTGTTTTCCTCCTTGATAGGTTATTGGTCGGATGATCCGACATGACCCCGGCTGCTTGTAGGTTGAATCAGAGTTTGATCTCTATTTCAACACCGGCAGGGAGCTCCAGGCTCTGCAGAGCTTCAACTGTTTTGTTTGAAGGTCTGAGAATGTCGATAAGTCTTTTGTGGGTTCTTGTTTCAAACTGCTCACGGCTGTCCTTGTACTTATGAACAGCTCTGAGGATAGTTACAACCTGCTTTTCTGTAGGGAGCGGTACGGGACCTGATACTCTTGCGCCTGTACGCTTTGCAGTAGCAACGATTTTTTCAGCAGACTGATCTACCAGCTGATGATCATAACCCTTAATTCTGATCCTTATCTTTTCCTTGACTGCCACATGAATCGCCTCCTTAAAAATTATTTGAGTTGGCGGGCGTTTTCATTTCCTCACACCCCACCGGGTGTTTCGCCTGTTTCCATTTAAAAAACCGGAATATCAATACTTTATATTGTATATCCCGGGTGAGGTCTGAAAAAACAAAACTCTTTAAGCCGCAAAGAGTACCATTCCTAATTTGTACACACCTGTAGCCTGAATAGGAATCCTGATACGTCAATACCGACTTAATATTCGTTTCGCCCGGTTTAAAATCGGACATACTCTGCGGAAAAACCGGCAATACCTGCCGCAACCTCCCGCTTCATCGCATATCTGTTGCAGTCTTGCTTTATTATAATAACACATACGTTTCCCGATTGCAAGCTTTTTCTTTGTTAATTTTAGTAGAATTTTTGCCAATTTTTTTGTTTAATATGCCATTCGATTTCTTATATTATGCTACAAAAACTAATTAACAATGCAATTATTTTTATGTATTTTAACATAGGAACACACGGCTGTGTGTAAGCATGAAAACTCCCGCAGATGATCTGACAGTAACTGCGGGAGTTTCTTGTTATAATCACATTTTATAATATCTGTTAATTTGAGACGATCTATAATTCTGATCAATCGCTGTTTACTCTGACGACGTTAAATACGAATATATACAGTGATATAATCAGCCACCATGCAAACGAAGAATAAACAGTTATTAAAAGAATTACGCAAGCAAAAACATATTTCTCAAGTCAAACTTTCGATGGATCTGAATCTTGCACAAAACACTATCAGTCAATATGAAACCGAAACACGTCAGGCGGACTACCAGACGCTTATACTTATAGCAGATTATTTTAACGTTTCGATTGATTATCTTCTCGGGAGAACGGATAATCCCAAGATAAGCAGATAGCATTTTTCAAAAAATCCAAAAACAAACTGCCGCACAAGCGTATAAAGAAACGCAGTGCGGACGGGTCAGCTTAACCGATTTTCCATGCACCGTTACATATTACTCCTGCACCGGTGCAAATCGTTAATATAACCAAATTATTATGGAAAATATAGATACGCTGTCGTTATTATTTTATAAACATATTAATCTCACATTGACATTATTAGTTCAATAATGATATCATACAATAGATGGATATATTATTATAGAATTCTCTGAACGCAGGAGGTAATGACATTGAAGAAACTTAGTAAAATGTTGCTTTTGATAATGGCTGGAGCTATTGTTGTTTGTGCAGCAGCAGGATGCAGTGGTAATTCAAATGGCGGAAATACCACCGAAAGCTCCGCAAGTGATACTGTTTCTGACGATAACAACACAGTTGAGAACAACAGTGCGGAAAGCCAGACTGAAGAAAGTTCTGACGGACAAGCATCCGTAGACCTTGCCACAGCTGATTACAGCAATCCTGCTGTAACTATTGAGTTCGGTGATTTCGAACTTATCCAGACTGTTACACAAGATATGCAGACAGGCAAATATGACGGTCAGGTAATCAAAGTGACCGGTATAAGCCAGAAGAGAATGAGCAATTGTGCTTTGATCGAAAGAGATGAATCCACCGGCACAGGATACGGCATGACATATTATCTTGACGGTAATCCTGACCTGAGTGAATACCCTGCAGAAGATGCAAAAGTAGAAGTACTTGGCGTAGTAACAGTAGGTGATTATGATGTACGTGCTCTTACCGTTCTTCCGTCAAATATTAAAACCCTGGATCAATAATGATCGACATTAATATAATAACGATCACAGCTTGTATTTCGGCTGTGATCGTTTTCTATATATACCGGAATACATCACTCTGTGTGGTGAAGGTTAAGTATTATTCCGGAATTATTAAATCTAACATATGTCAATAAGTAATAAATGAGAGCAATAGCTGAGCCAATAAAAAAAGCCTGATTTGCAGGCTATACAGTATGAACCGGCAAATCAGAGCGAAGCATTGCCCATATTTAGCCATGTGCTGGCACGCACCGGAGCAATACCTGCGTCATGTGGACGACGGCTCGCCGACTGTTAATAACACTCTTGTATATATTCGGATATAGTGCTATAATATCATTATTATCAAAAGAGCAGCCGTGACTGTAAATTCACATATCATATTAACGTAAAGGAAGATATACATGAAAAAAATACTGCGCCGTATTATATCAATAGCTGCCGCTGTCAGCATAGGAGCGCTGTCGTCCCTGTCAATGACGGGATGCAGTGATTTTGACTTTAATCCCATAGGAAAATGGAAGCTTACATCCGACAAAACTTTCATGGACGATAAATTGTATTCCGAAGAGAAGATCGGATATCTGATGATAGATGCCGGTGAGGGCAAAGACCCCGTACCCATGTATATGGGCGATCTTATATATACCTTTACAAAATCAGGCACAGGCATTATAACCGTATATAATGAAAAGAACGGCAATTCATTTGACGCTCAGGACTTCACCTATGAATACGACGACAAGGAAGTTGTCCTTTACATATCCGACGATAATATGAGAAGAGAAAAAATGCCCCCTGCCGAGATACGCTACGGTATCGAAACCGACAAGGACGGCAATATTATTCTTAAAAGTCAGGATAAACAAGACGTTACCGACACATCCGGCAACAAACACGTTATGAATTCTGTTAAAACCCTCGAAAAATGTTGAGCTTTGAAGAGTGTGGAGTGTGAAGAGTGAAGAGTGGAGTTATGTCGGCTTCAGCTTTTATCAGCATATTGTCATTTTTTCGCCGCAGTTTTTTCACCGGAACAAAGCAAAGGCTTTTCCCCCTTTCCCCCATTTACAGAATGAAGCTACAAATCAGCTAAACATTATTCACTATTCATTATTCATTATTTCTGGTGTAATGGAAAATGTACTGCTGTGCGATGCCGGCGGTTCTGCCGAGAGAATCGGGCGTTACGCCTGAGAATTCACTGCTGAGAGCTTTTTTCATCCAGACATCTATGGGGAAGGCTTCCATCTTATGCAGACCGTAAAGCATTGTGCAGTCTGCTACTTTGTTTCCTACTCCCGTAATAGTCATAAGCTCACGTCTTGCTTCATCAATAGGAGCATCCCTCAGCCTTTCAAGGTCAACTCTGCCGTCACTGCATTTTCTTGCGGCATCAATTATGTATCTTGCCCTGAAGCCTGCTCTGAGTACCGCAAGATCTTCTGCTTCAAGGGCTGCGATCCTTTCCGCGCAAGGAAAAGAATATCCCATACCGGTATCATCCCCGAAATTTTCACAAAGCCTTGAAACTATCCCCTGAATACGGGGGATATTGTTATTTTGTGAAATTATAAACGAGCAGAGAGCTTCCCATGGTTCCTGACGAAGTATGCGTATACCGTTCAGCTTTCCTGCCGCTTTTTGCAGATCGGGACAAAGACCTACCATTTCCTGCCGCAGAGCTTCATAATCCGTATCAATATCGAAATATTCTCTCCACAGTGTTTCAAATGTTTCTTCGTCCGTCCCGTCTATTATAACGGTGTCACCCTCACGGTATACACGAACAAATCTGCCTTTTACTATAGATGTATATGCTCCGTCATCAGCTTTCATCCAGCGGAAGCATTGTCCACATTCAAACGTGTTCAAAAGATCAAATTCTACGGGCGCATAAAGCTCTGCGCCGCGCTGTGTTATTTTATATTCCATTTGTGTTCTCCTTCTGTTTTTTATCTCCCGATCTTAGCAGACGACCGAATTTGTGAGGTTCTTTCATTATAAGCAAAGAAGCAAGATAAACTGCCGTCAGCAGTACGGAAAAGTTATATCCTGTCCTTATCAGTACAATAAATCCCAGCGTTCCCAGCGGAACAATAAATATCACCGACACTATATCCGAGATCAGAAAAGCTTTTTCGGTTCTTATACGGCTGCACAAAAGACGCGTAAATGCCTGTCCGCCGTCAAGACTTTCTATAGGCATAATATTGAAAAAAGCCAGAGAAAGATTGGTATTCATGAATTTTTCCGCAAATTCCGACACACCGTAAGAACAGATCACCCATCCGAACAAAGCGGCCGTAAAATTGGCACAGACTCCTGCAAGTATAACAGCCATTTCACGCCGCAGATCCAGCAGACCTTTTGAACTGCTGACAATAGCAAAGTCAAAAAGCGTAAGCTTTATCCTTTCGGGCTTTTTCCCGAACACAGCCATCACAAGGATATGCCCCATCTCATGTATAAGAACGGATATAAAGCAAGCTGTTACTGACAGACTGCTGTCATAAAGAACTACCAGCGTCATGACTGCCGCCAGCGGAAAGCTTATCTCCCATATAATGCCGCCTGTTCTGATCTTCATTCCTTATCACTGAACAGACTTGTTTCACTTATGGAAACATCGTCACGAAACGGCACAGTCCCCTGACTTTCATCGGTAAAAATGCTGTTATTATAATGTTCATAAAACCATGTTCCCACCTGCGCATGAAGATTACCGCCGATCCATCTTATCACAAGTGCCGCACATATACACAGCGCACATATCACTATACGTATGACCGTAAGCAGCAATCCGCTGCTTTCTTTTTTCGTTGGAACGACCATTTCATCCTCTGACTCCGATGAAACATCATCTTCAAACACTTCTCTCTCGTTTTCCTTCAACACCATCATCCCCTGCATATTCAGCTTTATCATCACTCTAATATATGCAGTTTCTCTCTCCATATTACCATTTCTATAAAGCGCACCCTATTTCGGACAATTTTGACACTTGTTTCGCTGCTAACGCAGCAACCAGAGGCTCTGCCTCTGGTCTCCGCCACCTCCCCAAAGATGGACGAAACTTTTGCGCTTATCTTTATTATGCATTTTTCTCCTTACATAATCTTTGCACTGAACTGCTACATCAGCCATCTAAGAAAAAACTATATTTAATTCCTAATTCCTAACTCCTAACTCCTTATCACTATTCATTAATACTGTCAGTTTTCTCTTGATTTGAGGTATGATGAATAGTCCTCAAGGGTCATGTTGAGTGTTACTATTTTGGAAGCATTTTCCTTTCCTACATAGCGGAAGGCTGTTGGATCAAAGGAAAATCCTGTGCTTTTTTCACCGCTCTCGGGATAGCGCAGTATAAACCCGTATTTCATTGAATTTCGTATCAGCCATCTGTATTCTTCCGTCTGAGAAAAATCCTTGTCCTTTCCCGACGCAAATGTTACAAGCATACCGCTTTGCCTTTCGCTGTGATCACCGGCGGGAATAGTCTTTTCGGCTTTTTCTATAGCATTAGTGTTTGTCAGACCCTCGCTGCTCATGAGTCTGCTGACTTCGCTGCTGAACATTTCCTGCTGCTGTTCGGCAGAAACATATCCCCCCGTAAGCCTGAGTGCAAGCCCGTCTTTTTCGGCAGCCGCCAGCATGGCTTTCAGATCGTTTAACATTATGCGGTCTACCTGAATATCTTCTACAGAAACAAGATCTGTACGAAAATCCGAGGGCAAAGGTTCTGACGGAGAGACTGTCAGAAGAAGCTTACCCTCATCCGTTTCTTTTTCGGCACGGCTGACAACACTTTCATGTCTTGAAGACATATCCGCATCATAAAGGGAGCGGAACTGATGAAGCCCCACTAATAATGTAATTATTATTATCACAATGATAACAACAGGCATTATAACAACGGCTCTTTTAAGCCCCAGTCCTGCTTCTCCTTCGGGTACAAAGCTGCCGCCAAGACCCGAACCGCCGCGTTTTATGCGGCTTCTCTGCAATTCATTTTTAGCCTTCAATCTTTCGTTCCGACTCACGCTCTCACCATCCCTAAGGTCAAAAACAGGCACAACGGTTTCCCGTCATGCCCTATATTGTTTGTTTCAGCCGCCAAGCTCTATCATTTTATCTATACACTTTCTTGCTTTCGCTATTAATTCATCGCTCATTACGATCTCTTCTCCATGCTCTCCGCGAACACATCCCAAAACATCCATAAGTGTAGTAGCCTTCATATTCGGGCAGATAAGCTCCTTAGAAAGCGGATAGAACTTTTTATCGGGACATTCATACTGCAAATGCTCGGCAATACTGTTTTCTGTACCGATAATAAATTCCTTACTGTCAGATTTTTTCGCATACTCCATTATGCCTGAGGTAGAACCGATATAGTCAGCCATTTGCGCAACAGCAGGACGACATTCGGGATGCACAAGAAGCTCTGCATCGGGATGAAGCGCCTTTGCATTTTCCGCATGAGCCTTTGTAACTGCCGCATGAACAGGACACCCGCCCTGAAGGAACCGTATATTTTTTTCGGGAACCTGCGCAGCCACAAAAGCGCCAAGGTTACAGTCGGGTATGAATAAGATATTGTTATTCTCTATTGCTTTGACAATTTTTACAGCTGAGGATGATGTAACGCATACGTCACATACGGTTTTAAGCTCCGCAGTTGTATTGATATAAGCCACAACTGTATAGCCCTCAAACTGAGGCTTTACACCTTCGATAAGCTCCTTATCCATCTGCTCCGCCATAGGACAGCCTGCCCAGGGACAGGAAAGTATTACCTTCTTTTCGGGAGAAAGCATTTTAACGGTTTCCGCCATAAATCTTACTCCGCACATAATCACGGTCTTATTGGGCACAGTTGCCGCAAGCTTGCTCAAAGCATAGGAATCGCCTGTAAAATCCGCTACTTCCAGTATCTCATGCGCCTGATAGCTGTGCGCAAGTATACATATATCCTTTTCTTTTTTAAGACGAAGTATCTCGTCCTGTATTTCTTTTATCTTCATATTAAGTAACTCCAAATCAAAACTATTGCAAGGGTCATGCTGTTCCGGTTTACAAATCAGCCGCCATCGGTCAACATAATTCTATAAACTAAAACTAATCCCTATTATTCGTCAAGTTTACTGTGAATTTTGACAAGTATGCTTGACATATGTAAAGAAATATGATAAAATCTATGTCAGAAAGACAATATTCATGTTTCTTTTTTGAAAACGGACTTCGGAGCGCCGCAGATCGGGCATACCCAGTCATCCGGAAGCTCATCAAAGGGTATAAGACTGTCCGAATACTCATACTTGCAGATATTGCAGACATACTTATCTGTTTTCTCTTCCTCTTCGGGAACATAAGTCGGCGCATACTTAGGGGATTTTCCTTTAATAGCATTACGGTAATAATCGTATGTCATAGGCTTGCCCTTTATTTTTTCGCTGCCCGCAACAGGTTCCGCAATGAAAACGGTATGAGTAACAGTTTCTACCTGATGTACGACCTTGCATAAAAACCAGCAGCAAATATCCTCCTGAATAACGGGCGCGCCCTCTCTGAGGATCTTGTACCTGACATTTGCAAGCTTATTGGTTTCACGACCCGAGGTATATCCGAGAGCGCCTATCGCAGTGCCCGATGTATTCTCGGAAAGAACACTTACGGTGAACTCTCCTGTTTTTTTGATACATTCGTTGGTGTAATTATTGTGGTTGATACTGACTGCAATAGTCATTGGGAGGGACGATATCTGCATTACTGTATTTACTATGCAGGCGTTTGGTTCGTTGTCACCCCTTACGCCTACGGCAAACATACCGTAGGATAAGGAGGTTAGTATCTTGTCGTACATTTTTTTAGCTCCTTTCAGCGATAGTAAAGAATATGCCGGATAAGTATCAGGTCCGACCGAACTCTGAACAATTTTGCTGTTTTTCTAATGATAACACACTTCTCGCCGATTTACAATAATATATCTTTAAAAAATAATTGTTTTTTACAAAAATAGCATTGAAAAGTGTCTTTATATACAATAAAATGTACGATTATATAAATTTTTATACTGCGCCGGATCATGCCTTGATCCTGAGTTTAAAATAATTAAGCTTTATCGACGAGCATCGACAAGCCCGGAACGAACCCGTGCTGCGGGCAATAATGTCAACCTAAGACATTGACGAAAGATTTGGAAATTTGTTTCGCTGCTAACGCAGCGACCAAGGGCGCAGCCCCCGGATCCTGCAAGCCTTTGAAAAGGCTTGAGCGAAACTTTGTCAATTGTTTTTTAGTTGACAGTATTACGTGCTGCGGAACCGTCGGCAAGAGGGTCACAGCATCCTTGCAATATACAAAAGTATGCCGTATATCACAGAAGCGGCAGTACCGTAAGCTATCACAGGACCTGCAATGGAAAACATACCTGCGCCTGTTCCCAGGACAAGCCCTTCGCTTTTGAACTCCATTGACGGGGACGCTACAGCATTGGCAAATCCCGTGATAGGTACAAGAGTGCCTGCCCCCGCATATTTGGCTATATTGTCGTACCAGCCTAAAAATGTAAATAGCGTTCCAAAAAAAACAAGTGTAATACTTGTAAGGCATGAAACATCTTTGTCTGCAAAACCCGCTAAGGTATACATATCGCTGATGAACTGACCTATGGTACAGATGATACCGCCGCCGATAAAAGCCCCGGCACAATCCCTGAGCATTTTGCTCTTAGGTACGGTTCTGTTTAACATTTTAGCATATTCTTCTTTAGTAATATTCATAAATTACCGCTCCTTTCCTGACTGTTATTATTATCACCGGAAAGAAGTCATAATATGCTTCGCAGCTCAAAGCGGCTTCGCAGTTCAAGGCTTATAGTTTAAAGCTCAAAGCATGGCCGGATAAAAAATCAAAAAGTAAAAAACAGATAAAAAGCTCCGGACCTATATAATTATTCATTATTCATTAAAAAAGGAATTGGGTGATAAAGTTGAAAGAAGTATATCTTGACAACAGCGCTACCACAAGAGTGTGTAAGGCTGCTGCCGATGAGGCATATAGGATAATGACAGAAATATGGGGCAACCCTTCTTCACTTCATTCAAAAGGACTTGAAGCAGAGCATGAAATAACTAATGCCCGCAGGATAATAGCCGACTCTCTTTCAGCGTCTGCGGAAGAGATATATTTCACATCAGGCGGCACGGAAGGAAACAATACCGCTGTTCTCGGCGCAGTAAACGCCCTGAAAAGACGCGGAAACCGCATAGTTACGACAGCAATAGAACATTCTTCCGTCTACGAAACTATGCAGCAGCTTGAAAAGCAGGGCTTTGAAGTGATATATCTTCCCCCTGACGAAAACGGATGCGTGAAAAAGGAAGATATAAAAAAATCCATAACAAAAGATACTATACTGGTAAGCATAATGGCGGTCAATAACGAACTGGGTTCTGTACAGCCGCTGAGTACTGTTAAAAGACTTATAACTGCCGCAGATTCTCCGGCACTCTTCCATGTTGACGCCGTACAGGCATATATGAAAATGCCCTTGTCACCTAAAAAATACGGTATCGACCTTATGACTGTCAGTGGACATAAGATACACGCTCCGAAAGGCGTCGGCGCACTGTATGTTCGCAAGGGCGCAAGGATAGTTCCTCTGCATTTCGGCGGTATGCAGGAAAGAAAACTCCGCCCCGGTACAGAGGCTGCTCCGCTTATCTGCGCTATGGGCAAGGCAGTGGAGGTTTACGACAAAAATGAAGCCGGAAGAATAAAAGAACTCAACGGCTTTTTCAGGCGCGTCTTATCGGAAACAGACGGTATAATCATAAACTCGGATGAAAACTGCCTTCCTTATATTATCAGCTTTTCTGTCCCCGGATTCCGCTCGGAAACCCTGCTGCATTTTCTGGCAGAAAGAAATATTTTTGTATCCAGCGGTTCGGCCTGCGCCAAAGGTCACAAAAGTCATGTCCTGGAAGCAATGAAATATGACGCAAAAAGAGCAGATTCGACCATAAGAATAAGCTTTTCTGACCAAAACAACGAAGATGATGCAAATATTCTTGTAAACAATCTTAAAATCGCAATTTCTACTCTTGCAAGAAGCTGATAAGTATGATAGAATGAATAGTGGATGTTTTGATATTTTTCAGTAAAATAATTTTATCATAAAAAGGTGAAATAATGAAAGAAGTTATTCTTATCAAACTCGGTGAGATCGTTCTGAAGGGTCTTAACCGCAAAAACTTTGAAGATAAGCTTATAAAAAGCATTAAGCACCGACTCCATAAGATAGGAGCTTTTAAGGTAAAAAACTCCCAGTCCATCATTACGGTAACTCCCGTATTTGATGATATCGACATGGATGAAGCGGCGGAGTGCATCTCAAAGATATTCGGCATCGCTGCTTTCTCAAGAGCAGTCGCTGCGCCAAAGGATATCGAAAGCATTAAGCAGACTGCCTGCGATTATCTTGAGGATACCTTCGTAGCTGCAAAAAGCTTTAAGGTGGAAGCAAAGCGCTCCGATAAAAAGTTTCCCTTTACCTCTCCCGAAATTGCAAGAGAAGTAGGCGGATGTCTTGCCGACCGCTATCCCGATGTGGCTGTAGATGTGCATGAGCCTGATGTTATTGTTACAGTAGAGATCAGGGACGACTTTGCATATATCCACGCAGGCTCGCTCAAGGGCGCCGGAGGCATACCCGTTGGAACCGGCGGAAAGGCCGCAATACTTATTTCCGGCGGAATAGACTCCCCCGTTGCGGCTTATATGATGGCAAAAAGAGGCATAGAGCTTACTGCCATACATTTTGCAAGTCCCCCGTATACAAGCGAAAGAGCCGAAGAAAAAGTCAGACAGCTTCTCGAAAAGGTCTCTGCCTACAGCGGCAGAATGACAATGTATACCGTACCTTTCACAAAGCTTCAGGAAGAAATACGGGACAAATGCCACGAAGAATATTTCACCATTATCATGAGAAGATTCATGATGGATATAGCAGAAAAAATAGCCCTGAAAAATGACTGCCAGGCTCTGATAACGGGAGAAAGTCTCGGTCAGGTAGCAAGTCAGACTATAGGCGCCATAGCCTGTACGGACGCAGCCTGCAATATGCCTGTTTTCAGACCGCTTATAGGGATGGATAAAGAGGAAATAATAGAGATATCAAGAAAAATAGATACGTTTGATATTTCCATACAGCCTTATGAGGACTGCTGTACGGTATTTACACCGAAACACCCGAGAACACGGCCTGTTCTTAAAAATGTTATTTCCGAACAAAATAAAATAGAATGGGAAACTCTTGTCAAAGATGCAGTAGAAAATGTTAAAATTACAGAAATAACATGATACCGATGGAGATTGCCCCATTTAACAATATATATTTGATCATTTCAGCAGGAGCACTGCTGAGTAACGGCAAAATCTTAAAATAATACAGGAGTGATAAGCATGAATTCCGAATTGTATTTTCCCCGAAACGGAAAATCCTTTGCTAAGACCTCAGAAATGGATTTTGAGGATACCGTAAAGATGCTCGGTGATATTGATATCAATGTTATATATAAAACAGAGATCAATCTCACACAGGAAAGCTTTACAGATGCACTGGAAGAAAGCGCCGGCGGCAGCGAAAAAATACATCTTGTCGCAGTTGCCGATGCGTTCAGAAAAAACGATCAGGAAAAAGTCATCGAAAGTCTTCGTGAACTCGGCGTAGAAGGTAAGATCAAAAAGATAGAAGCGCCTGTCATAGATCTTGATTCAATGATCGACGAACGCCACAAGAATGATAAGATAACCCCCGTTATGCCTGCTCTCAAAATCGACGACGGTGAAGGCGAGGACAATGTGGTAGTTCTGGGCCAGCCCAAAAAAACTCATACGGAAGAAGAAACGGAAGAAAAGGAAAAAGAGAAGCTTATTACAGCCTACACGACTGTGTATAATCAGATACTTATAGTATTCCTTCCCGAAGAAAAAACAGCAGGCGAAAACTTCAATACTATTCTGTACAGTGTCTGCAAAAGCCTGCTCAAGCCTAAGGCAAAGCCGAAGCTCTGGAAAAGATTCATACCGTGCAGCGGCGACTCACCCTTTGATGTTATCAGAAAAGTAGTGCTTATGCTGGCAATAGTAACATTTATAGTATCATCCTGTATGCTTATAAATCTTCTTGTTGTAAAGCCTGCTGTAAACGACAGCCAGAACGAACAGATAAAACAAATGCTCGTAGTTGACGAAGATGAAGTCGATTCGGCAACAGGCAAGGTAATAACCAAAAAGCCTATAGACGGTTCTCAGGGAACACTTGTGGATTTCAGCAAGCTTGTCAAGGAAAACAGCGATACTATAGGCTGGATCAAGGTTCCCAATACCAAGATAGACTACGTTGTATGTCAGGCTCCCAAGGATTATGACCACGAGTACTACCTCTACAGGGATTTCTATAAAAACAGCGATTCCTACGGTACAGTATTCCTTGACTACAGAAGCAATCTTGATTCTCAGAACCTCATACTTCACGGTCACAATATGAGAGACGGAAGAATGTTCGGTACTCTCAAGTATTTTGAGGATCTCAGCTTCTATAAGAAGAACCCTACATTCACCTTCAATACCATATATGAAAAGAGTGAATGGAAGATCATCTCTATTATGAAAACCAATACCCTCGAAAGCCAGGGTGAGTTCTTCAATTACCTCAGAGGCGATTTTGAGAACGAATACGATTTCCTTAACTTCGTATATCAGATCCGTGAACGCTCTATAATAGACACACCTGTAACAGTAAATGAAAATGATACTCTGGTAACACTTTCCACCTGTACTTATGACTTCTCACAGTTCCGTTTTGTCGTAGTAGCAAGAAAGGTACGTGACGGCGAATCCACAAAGGTAGATACATCTACAGCGCGTGAGAATCCCGATACCCTCTACCCCGACATCTGGTACAGCACCTACGGCGGTCAGAAGCCGGATGTTACAACATTCCAGGAAGCTTACAATAAGAAGAAGATCAACTGGTATGACGGCAAGAGAACCGACTGGTCTGAAAAGGACGATGAAAAACTCTTTGAGGATCTCAAGGACGGCAAGGAAAATGCAGTCAAGGAACTGAAAAACTTCATCGAACAGAATAAATACGAGGAAGCTGAACAGAAACAGGTTGATAAACTCCTTGAAGATTATACAAAGCTTATTGAAAGCGCAAGAAGCCGTACAGAGATCAATGAGATCTTCAATAAGGCTGTGGATGATATAAGCAAGATAAAAACAATAGACACTAAGAATGCAGAGGTCGAAGAAAGCAATCGTCAGGCTACCGAGAAGGAACTGAATGACAGAAAGCAGGCTGCTAAGGATGACATTCAGAACTCTGTTGCCGGTAAGAATTACCGTACTACTCAGAAGAGTATTGTTGATTCTACTATGAATGAGTATTTCAAACGTATAGACGAGGCAAGGTCTGTTGATGAGATCAACAGCCTCAAGGATACTGCAATTAACGCTCTATCTAAGATCAAGACTGATGAACAGATATCAAAGGAAGAATCCTCCGAGCGTGAGAAACAGAAGCAGAGAGAAGAATCCATCAAGGCTCAGCTCTCAAAGGATGAGGCTTCCAGAAAAGCAGAAGAAAGCCGCAAGGCCGAGGAAAGCAAGAAGGCTGAGGAGTCCAGGCAGAAGGCAGAGCAGGAAAAGGCTCTTAAAGACGCTAAGAATCAGGGTAAGCAGACAATAGATAATCTTGTAAACCTCAACAACTACAAAGAAGCTCAGCAGCAGGAGATAGTATCTATCAGAAACGAATACAAGGCTCTGATAGATAAGGCAACATCTACAACAGATGTATACAGCTATGTATCAACTGCTACAAACAAGATAAAGAGTGTCAAGACCGCTCAGCAGATAGATGCAGAAACACCGTCTGTTGAACCGTCACCTGAGTCTTCACCGGAACCTCCGGAAGAATCATCAGAACCTGAAGTATCGGAAGAAACACAAGTTGAACCCGAATGATAAGTAAATACGGGGCTGTCCTTATTACGGCAGCCCCGTTGTTGTTAAATGGAGTACAGTATGAATTTTGAAATAATATTTTACAGATCAGGAAAAACTGCCGTATTGCAGCAGGAGCTTGAAAAAATACTAATCCCATTCGGCGGAAAGCTTACTGCCGCCTGCGCGGTTTCCGATAATAAGGAATTAGCAGAGAAAATGTCACTGGCGTTGAAAAAACGCAAGCTTATCATAGTAACGGGCAGAACTGACTCTTCCTCCGAAAGTACCGAAAAGCTGCTTTCTAAAATACTCCGGCCAAAAGATAAAAAAACCGCTTTTGCAATTAATACCGCGTCCACAGACGGTATAACGCTGCATTATATGGTAAGCGGCGGTCAGATGATACTTATTCTGCCCGACCTGCCTGAAAGTATAGCGACTCTCGAACCCCGAATAAGAGAGCTTATAACCAAGCATTTTAATATTAAAGCAGAAATACGGAAAACAGACGACATCTCAAAGGTCAATGAAAAAATAGGTCAGGACCGTTCCATTACCATGCGAACACCTGTTATTCCCCGGGGTTCGACTGCCGAAAAACGGAACAAGAACAAACTGGGAACACTTAAAATAATTTTTATCATACTCATATCACTGGGTATTACAGAGCTTGCAGCAGCTGTGATAATATACTTCATTCAATAAATATAACAGACCTGTGCGGAAGTATCAGCTTCCATACAAGTCTGTTTTTTATACTACATCATAGGGATATATACCTATTTCTTCTTTATCAAGCACAAACCGGACCGAATCATAGGCATTAAGTCCGCTTCCGCGTATTTCAAAACACTCTATCCAGTCGGGCGCAAAGCTCACAACTATGCCTCCATGTTCGGCAGTCCATATCATACCCTTGAAAACCACCTTGTCATCAAGATCAATATCGGTATAAACAGGACTTTTTATGCCCTCATGAAGTATAGTAAGATCCTCCACACTCAGTTCGGGCAGTGACAGTTCACAGACATACTTTTTGCCCACTTCGGGATCCACATCTCTCGACATCCACCGCCCCATAAACAGACCGATCTCTGTCTTGCCCTTTACAAAAAGCTTGCTGTTAAGTTCTTTTATAATTTCTTCTATCAGTATTGTCATATAAACTCATCCCCTGAGTGCTGTCATACATTAAAAAGCGTTCCGACCGAACGAAACGCTTTTGTAATACGAAAGAATATATAAATTATTCCACAGGTCTATTTCTTTCAGCCTTGTTCTTTTCATGACACTCGCTGCAATAAACGGGTCTTCCTTCACGGGGTTCAAAAGGCACAAGCGCCTCTTTACCGCAGGCAGCGCAAATTGCTGAATACATCTTACGTTCCGGTTTTCTGCACGCTTTACATCTTTTAGGATCGTTAGTGAGTCCTTTAGAAGCGTAGAATTCCTGTTCACCTGCTGTGAAAACAAATTCCTTACCGCATTCTCTGCAAACTAAAGTCTTATCTTCGAACATTGTTTTTACCTCGCTTTGGTATTTAAAAAATTTCGCCCGCGGACGGAATCGCACCGCCGTCTCCGGATAAATCCGACGCTCTGCTTGTAAGCTACAAGGGCATATTATTTAAGATGTCTGAGTTTTTTTCTGACTCTTTGCATAGCATTATCACAGGTCTTGACAGTTATCCCCAGATCCCCTGCTATTTCTTCGTAACGCTTACCGTCTATATATAAAGACAGAACATTTCTTTCAAGCTCGGAAAGATTCTCACGTACAACACGATATATCTCCTTAGTTCTCTCAACGCTGTCAACCGCAAGCTCAGGTTCTGTAAGCGGAGCAGACATAACATCCCACTGTTCGCTCAGAGATACCACTTCGTTATTAATAGAATTAGCGGAACTGTTCGCCTTTCTTATGGCAGAAATCATACGATTCCTTATACACTTTGCGGAATAAGTCCTGAATGAAGCGCCCTTATCCTTACTATAGCTTCCCACAGCGTCGCTGAGACCGATAAGCCCCTCCTGTATAAGATCCTCGTACTCAACGGACATACCCTTAAAGCCCGAAGCCAGCTTCTTTATGACATAGATATAACGCACAGACAGCGCTGTGAAGGCATCCTGAACACCGTTCATATAAAGTATAACCAATTCATCATCGGTGATAAGCTTATATTTTTCTGAGATCCCGAAATCCGGCATTTGCACACCTCTAATCTATCTTTACCATATCATCATACACTATTTTTTTTATTAAGTCAATTGATTTTTCATACCAAATGACCATTATACCAAAATTTGGAACAATGCTGAAAAAACAATGTTCCGATTTGGTCAGATTAACAACTTTGAAACAGCCCAAATAAACATAAAATGTCATTATAATTCAATTTTTATTTTTTTCCGACATTTTGTTGCCAAATCAGAAAAAAACAACCAAATATGGCTTAATTCCAGATAATTTCATAAAAAAATAATAGCATTGAAATCATCACATTAATCTTGCATAAAAGTCATTTTTATTATAAAATAAAAACAAGCTCAAAGCAGCTTCGCAGTCTTTAAGTTTATAGTTATAAGGAGTCAGTTAAATACAAAATATATTATGCTCTTGATTTATCCAAAAAACTCATTATAATTAAATATGATAGAATAATTCCAAACCGCCAAAACTATTTCCACTTTCAAAATTCCAGATTTAAAAAAAGGGGTCTATAATTGATTATGGTTGTAAAAGTAAAAAGCATGGGGCTTCTGGGGATGGAAGCATTCAGCATCAGTGTTGAAACAGACATATCACGAGGCATGGCAGCATTTGATATTGTAGGACTGCCCGATACGTCGATAAAAGAATCGCGTGAACGAGTACGCTCGGCATTGAAGAATTGCGGCTTCGAATTCCCTTCTCAGCGGATAGTAGTCAATCTTGCGCCCGCGGATGTAAGGAAAGTGGGATCGCTCTATGACCTGCCCATACTCATCTCAATTCTGCTTGCGACAGGTCAGCTTGCAGACAATGCGGAAGATTCCGCATTTATAGGCGAGCTTTCTCTTGGCGGCGAAGTCCGTCCCGTAAACGGCGTACTGCCTATGACTATTGAAGCCAAAAAGCGTGGTATCAAGGATTTCTACGTTCCCGCCGATAAAGCTTATGAAGGCGCTGTGGTCCGTGATATCAACGTTTATCCTATAAATAATGTTATTGAGCTGCTGGATCACCTCAGCGGCAGAAAGCCGATAAAACCCGCTGTACCTGCCGTTCCGTCCCATCCACACTCGGAATACAATATAGATTTTTCAGATGTAAGAGGTCAGTATCAGGCAAAAAGAGCTCTTGAAATAGCTGCCTGCGGCGGTCATAATGTTCTGCTTATAGGACCTCCCGGTACAGGCAAATCTATGCTTGCCAAAAGAGTTCCCACAATTCTTCCGGAAATGACCTTTGACGAGATGATAGAAACCTCAAAGATACATTCCATAGCGGGTCTTCTGAGCCGTGACAGGTCGCTTGTAACCGAGCGTCCCTTCCGTTCGCCGCATCATACCGTATCCCCCGCCGGTCTTACGGGAGGAGGCACCATCCCCCACCCCGGAGAAATATCTCTGGCGCATAACGGTGTACTGTTTCTTGATGAGCTGCCCGAGTTCACGAGGATCGCCATGGAGATACTTCGTCAGCCTATCGAAGACGGTCAGGTAACAATATCCCGTGTAAATGCAACGCTTACATATCCATGCTCCATAATGCTTATTGCCGCTATGAATCCCTGTCCCTGCGGATATTACGGCACATCAAAATGCAGATGCAGTGAAAAGGCAGTTGTGAATTATCTTGCAAAGGTGTCCGGTCCTCTTCTTGACAGGCTTGATCTTCATGTTGAAGTACCTGCCGTAGATTTTGCCGAGCTTTCATCTGCGAAAAAAGGGGAAACATCGGCAGCTATAAAAGAAAGAGTGGACAAGGTAAGAAAAATCCAGAACGAACGCTTCAAAGGCACGGGCATAACCTGTAATGCACGTATCACCGCAGGTCTGCTGAACAAAATGTGCCCCTTGTCGGATGACGCTAAGTTCTTTATGAAAAATCAGTACGAAATGCTGGGACTTTCCGCAAGAGCTTATGACAAGATCCTTAAAGTCGCAAGAACTATCGCAGATATTGAAGGCGAAGAGGTTATTAAAAAATCAAACATTTTTGAAGCAGTTCAGTACAGAGACCTGGACAGAAAATACTGGAAGTGACCGATTTATTATTCCGGGATTTCTGTAATTCCTGTCCGATTCCTCAGATCTGTTTCTTCACAGAAACTATCCCCGCATATTGACAGATGCGGGGATAGTTCTTTTTGTTACTGTTTTCATGAAGTGATCAATAGTTGATCGTATACAAAAGTGACAAATACGGCAATATGGAAAAGCCGCACATTACAAGGCAGTATGGTTTATTCAATAAATCTTAATTTATTTCTTACCATCGACTTCTTCATACCGGTGTTGAATGACAGTTCCTCTGTTTTACCGTTTCTAATAACACTGACACTAAAATCGAGAACCTCTATTTGATTATACGGATATTTCATATATTCGTTTTTCAGTTCACTGATTTTTTCTATCGTATTATAAATATTTTCTGATGCACTCTCTATAGATATAACGGAAAGATCTATGGGTTCATTTATACAGTTGTTTTTAGTTTCAATGACTATTTGCTGCCAAAAATCATCGTTTACTCCCTTTTGATAGTCAAGATTAAACGGAACTGCCTGCATTGGACCTTTATTCCATCCCTCCCAATATACAGCCTTTATTGTCAGATCAGGTCTTGAAGTGGGGGTCAGATAATATATTGTTTTATTTTCCGATTCGGTTTCTTTTACTGATGATACGATAAATTCGCTGTAATACTTTTTTTCAAGAGTGGAAATAACATAATCCTGCCTATCAAAATTCAGAAATAAAAACAGCTGTACTAAACTATATATTATTATAGGGAGAAAAATAACAGATAGAAAAACAATGAATAAAGCTGAAGGCTTGTTTCTATAAGTTTTCACTATTCGCTCCTCTCCCTATCTGACACCTTGATGAAGATAATACAAAAAGCTGTCCGTTTCATGAGTCGTCCAAAAATATTGTTCAAGAGAAGAAAATCCATAATATCCATAGTAAAAAGATATTGTTTCAATTATTGGAAAAGTAATACATAATGTAACAGATATGGTCGAAGATATAACCAAATCCTCAAGATACCTTCCAGACTCTGTTAAATGGTTGTTCTTGGCTGAATCGGTAGCATTAAACCATCGTTCCTCTCCATGGTGAGTTCCAAGCATGGATACTACATCGCCAATCAAGTGATAGCAAATCAGTTTTCCGTTGGGTTCACCATTTCTTTTTCCGAATCTTTCAAGGGCATCCACTTCATCATTTTTCTGCCAAAACGCAAAATCATTAAATTTCATTCCCATACCATTGAAATATACAACTTTTTTTAATGGATACCAGTCTACTGAATTTATAAGTTTAGCTGCTCCTATCTGAGCTAAATATCCTCCTAAAGAATGACCTGTTATATAGATTTTGATATTTGGATTTTCAGCAATATTCCTATTATAGGTTTGCATAGCATATTGTTCTGCCAAAGTTTCTTCGGTATGATAATTAGCAAATCCGTAACCTAAAATATTATCTACCCATTCTCCAGGCATTTCATCAGTGCCGCGATAAGATATTACAATGTTATCACCATTCTTATATGTCGTTGCACAGAAGTTATCGTCATAAGGCGAACAAGAAAGAATGTTTTTATGATCAATTATTATCCACTTTTCCGATAATTCATCAATATTAGCGTAATCAAGCCAGTAATAACTTTGTCCGGACTCACCTACATTAGGATTTCCTACAATAGTGTCATAAAATCTGCCTATGTACTGAGAACCATCTTCATAAGCAAGAGCAGCAAACATCGCAAGATCCCTGTCACCGACATCCCATTCCATTTTGTTTTCATCTGCTCCGTCTATATATCCATCCCCGTCTGTATCCGGTTCTCTCGGATCAGACAACATTTTAGCATATACACGCACGTTATTGGTAAGAGGAATATGCTCTTTTCTGATTATTATTTCATCGCCGTCTTTCAGAGTATCTCCGTCTGTGTCCTGTATATTTGGTGAGGTCACTATGCAGTTACCGTTATATATTGGAATGTTTGATTCATAATAATCAGGCAGTCCGTCAGTGTCGCTGTCAACGTCTATATTTATCAGGCTTGCATAGTAGCTTGCAAAATGCAGATAATAGCTCATCCCGTAAAATGCTCCGCCTGTCCGGTATGCAAGGGTTTTCAGATCAGCCACTCCTTCGGCATAGTTTCCAGCCGCAAAGCTGAATATTTTTACTCCCATGCTTTTTGCCTTATCTATCGTTGTCTGGGTTATTGCTGTTCTCCAAATACTCTCCCTGCACCGCATTTTCTTCCACCTCTTTCCAGGACGTTATCCCCGCATTTTGATGGATGCGAGGGTACGTCTTTTTTCTTCGTAATTTGTACCACTCAACATTAAAAAAATAATGTTGTAATACAAATTGCACATATTTATCAAACTGACTCTTCATAACCAACAATATGCCATCTTTTATCATCCTGATATTCCCATTTTATTGTAACTTGTGACTTTGCCAAGGTGTAGTCGAGCAATTCATAGTACCTATGCCCTTCATATTCTGTAAAGGGTTTATCGACTGAATATTTATATTCTAAAAAGTATGTTGAAACAGCCTTGGTTTCCGATATTATTTCAGTTTCAGGCATGGAATGATAGGATATGAGTATATCATAATTACTTCTGTCAATATAGCTTTTTCCGGATGTCTGATCTTCGCTTTCCCGGGATATATAATAAAGAAAATCATAATGTTTCGGAGAGATAACGTCTTTGTATTTACTCTTAGAAATATCACCGTAATTGATAAATGATTCTTCTATCATTTCATAAAGCTCACGGCCAAGTTCACTTTTTATCTTGTCACTCGGTCTTTCATAATTTGTAACAATAAATCTGATTGCTTGATCTGAAAATGAATCAACAGGGCTTTTCTGAAACATAAACACAACAAACCATATGAGAAGCAAACCTACAGCCGTAAAAAAAAAAATTTCCCAGATATTTCAGAACAGTATAAACTATGTTTTTTATATTTTTCATGATGTAATGATCAAATCCTTTAAACGAATTATATATACTTTACCATCTTCATATTTATTAAGAAATGTTGAAACTTTAGCATCATATTTTTCATCAGTATGAGCTGCATAGTATATTTCATTGTTAGTAATATCGCTTATTATTGCAGCATGATGAGGATTGGAATACTCTTTCTTCTCGTTATTTGACGGAAAAATAATGCTCCAATGCAAAAGCATTTCATTATGTTCCTTTTTTTGAGAATAATAATTAATATCAATGCCAAAACTTTTATTTATTTTGGGGCGTATTTTATCATATATTTTTTTACCGTATTCATTAAAAAGATATGATACATTTGATTTTTCCTGCTGTAACAAAGCATTATCAGATGAAGAACAAATTCCGCATTTTATTGATATTCCAAGCGAATATGAATCACTCTCAGCTGTCAGTTTCATACTTTGCGGCAATTCACTTTCGAGCAACTGCATTACATCATTAAACAGTTCCTTTTCCGAATCCGAATTAAACAGTTCCTTTTCCGAATCCGACACTATATACCCGCATCCTGTCATGGATAAAAGTAATGATGCAATGAGTATCAAGGCTGCAAATTTTTTCATAAATTCACGTCACCTCATCTGTTGTTTCTTTGATAAAAATACAATCCTGAATATACACCGGAATATCTCAAAAAATCATTGAGATCAATATAGACTTTTTTCCCCATGTAGAAACAGTCATGGTGTTTTCTCCTGCAATACGATCTTCGCAAATTCCTGTTATTGCAAAAGAGTGTCTATTAAAATTGTAGTGTGTACCATTTTTCTCCGCTGACGGAATAGCCCGGTTCATTCTGTGCAGGATTCTGATCCGACCCGTTATTGCTGAAAATAACCTGTGCCGAACTCATGCCGCTTATCGTATAGCCGTACCATCCGTTTCCCTCCGAAGTCATGGCAACACCCGGCCACTGTACAGGGGTATTCCCATCCGTATAATAATACAGATAGGGTAACTGCCAGTTGTTTTCGTTGTAATAATGCACGGTTACTTCATTATCTCCTACTGCCGAAGCAGGGATAACAATAACCGACAGCATTATTGCACAGGCAACGATCATTGATAATAATTTCTTTGGTTTCATTTTGATTCTCTTTTCATTTTCACAAAACGTATACGTTATTATCACGATTATACAACAAGTTCTGTAAATTGTCAACACTTTTTTGAATAAATTTGTTTACTATGACGATACCGATGATTCCTGTAGCATTCAGATTTGCTGAGCAGCGAGTTGCCCCTTCAGTCACAGTTAACGCCGGTTGGTAAAATTATTCCGGGATTCACAGGAAACGATGATAAGTCCGTATCGAAAAAAAGAGTCGCTAAAAAATCCTGATACGCGGTCAGTACAGCATGAGCGGTGAGTTCAGAGCGGAACGATACCCGCATTATGGTACCGGCGGCTCGGCGGACAATTTTTTTAAGATGTATATGTACAAAACAAAAAAATGTGCTATAATGATATTGAGTAATAACAGATATGTGTATCTGTAACTTCAGAAATGAAAGGAGAAAACGATAATGAACAAAAATTCAATAACTAAAAGAATACTTTCTGCGGCAATGGCTGTTGTTATGACAGTAGGCGCTGCCACACTGACAGTCAGCGCAAAAGATGTCGGAACAGTCAATACCGAGGTAAGCACCGTACTCCCTCTTAATGGTTCGGGCAGCACCCTTACCGTAAACCAGACCTACGATATCCCCACCTATATTTCGGGAAAAACAGGCAACAGCTACAAGATCACAGTTTCCAATAACGGAGTACTTAAATACAAGGACGGTAAGATCACCGCTGTGACCGAAGGCAAGGGTACTGTGAATGTTGTATTCAATAACGGCAAAAAGCTCAGCTTCACCTATGATGTAAAGCTGCCAGAAAAGGAAATATCCCTCGATAAGACTAAGCTTGCAATGAAGATAGGCCAGTCAGCTAAGCTTAATGCAAAGCTCAAAAACAGCACCGGCAAGATCATCTGGAAATCCTCTAACTCAAAGGTAGTCAGCGTCGATTCAAACGGCAAGCTTAAAGCAAATAATGCAGGCGTTGCAGTAATAACCGCAACAAGCGACAAGGGCATTACTTCGACCTGTCAGGTTACCGTAGGCGAACCCGTAGAGGTGACCGCTGTAAATATCAACACTCATTTTATTGCTATCCATACGGGAGAAAGCTATCAGCTCCATACCTCCGTTTCACCCTCAAATGCGTCCGATCAGGCAGTAAAATGCTCTTCCCTTGATACATCCGTTGCAACCGTATCTTACGCTAAAGTAACCGCAAAAGCTCCCGGCAAGACAAAGATCGTAGTAAAAAGCGCTAACGGAAAGTATTCCGAGTGTGATGTTGTTGTTACAGATCCTAAGCCCGTTGAAGTTACAAAAGTAAATATCAGCAAAACCGCTGTTACTCTGAAAGTCGGCGAGAGCATACAGCTTCATACCTCTGTTTCACCTTCAAATGCTACCGATAAATCGGTAAAATGCACCATAGGCAATCCGAAGGTGGCTACTGTATCCTACGCTAAGGTTACCGCAAAGCGTGCCGGAAAAACTAAACTTACAGTAACAAGTACCAACGGAAAAACCGCTACCTGTATCGTTACAGTTGTAGATTAAAATATCTCTAAACGAGGAGGAAAAAACGCTATGTTTAAAACAACTGTTAAAGTAGAAGGCATGATGTGCCCTATGTGCGAAACTCATGTAAACGAAGCTGTTAAAAAAGAGTTTCCCGAAGTGCAGAGCGTTAAGTCATCACATAAGAAAAATGAAACAGTTATTATTTCCGAAAAAGAATATAGCGAAGAAGATCTGAGAACAGTTATAGATAAATCCGGATATAAGGTCATCTCATCCGAAAGTACCCCATATGACAAAAAGCTATTCTCCCTTTTCGGTAAATGATATATTATTTTACAAATTCTGCTGCGCTGATCCGCTGTGATCGGCGCAGCTTTTTCTTTTATAAAACTGTCTATTTTAACATTCAGCAATTTGTACAAGCCAATAATATAGTTTTTGTCACTTCAAACAAAATTTATTTTTTTGTAAAAAATGAATGTTAATATTCACCAAGGCGATTTACTTTTTTTCCCGAATGATATATCATTAGTATAGGTACACCGAATTTAAGGTAAGGTTTTTGGCGGTAAATAATGTGAGAAAAATCTACCCATCACTTATGCTTTCAAAGACCACAGTACTTACATTTTTTGACAGATCCCGAACAGAATGGATCACGTCGGAATACGGGCAAACGGATGGAATCGGGTAATATCCTTTGACCCATATCCGTCAGATCAAGGGGATCTTCTGTACGGATCACAATATTTTTAAGAAAGAAGGTAAAAAATGAAAATCAAAAAACAGTTTTTCAAAAGAGCACTCAGCGGTGTTCTTTCCGCTGCCTGTGTTCTGAGCGGAACAGCTTTTGCAGGTGCAACAGCGCTTACAACCGAACCTGTTGAAGCAAAAGCTGCTGTAGCACAGGATCAGCCCACTTTCTCCTGGGATAACGCAACAGTCTACTTCCTGCTTATCGACCGTTTCAAAAACGGCGATACTTCAAACGACAATGCTTACGGTCGTATGAAAACAGTTGCAGGCGACAGCAGAGCTACATTCCACGGCGGTGACTTTGCAGGTATCACTCAGAAAATCAATGACGGTTACTTTGACGATCTGGGTATCAACGCTATCTGGATGACAGCGCCCTATGAACAGCTCCACGGCTACATCCTGGGCGATAACTTCGCTCACTATTCCTATCACGGATACTATGTAACAGACTACACCGAGCCTGACGCAAACTACGGTACAAGAGAGGAATTCCAGACTCTGGTAGATACCGCTCACGAGCACGGCATACGTATCATCATGGATATCGTTATGAACCACGCCGGTTATAATAATATGATAGACATGAATGAGTATAATTACGGAACACTGCTTTCGGGCTGGGAAAACGTTTACAACTCGGGCAACCTTTCACAGTATCACTCAATGATCGACTATACCTCCAGCGCATCCGACTGGGGCAGATGGTGGGGTCCGGACTGGATACGTTCAGGTCTTCCCGGTTATACCAACGGCGGAAATGACGACTACACCAGTTCTCTGACAGGTCTCCCCGACTTCAAGACAGAACAGACAAAGCAGGTAGGCGTTCCTACCTTTCTCCAGACAAAGTGGCAGAAGGAAGGCACACTTTCAGCTAAGACTTCAAAGTACGGTACTTCCAATACTGTAACAGGCTTTATATCCAGCTGGCTTGCAGACTGGGTAAGAACCTATGGTATCGACGGTTTCCGCTGTGATACAGCAAAGCACGTTGAGCTTGGTTCATGGAAACAGCTCAAGGATACCTGTACAGCCGCTCTTAAAGAGTGGAAACAGAACAACCCCGACAAGAAGATGGATGATCTTCCCTTCTGGATGACAGGTGAGTGCTGGGGTCACGGCGTAGTCAAGGACGGCTATTACACTCAGGGCGGATTTGACTCAATGATCAACTTCGAAACTCAGGGCGGCGGTCTTATTGCTTCCGGCAGCGTAGCAAACACCTATGCAAGCTATGCAAGCAAAATCAATAACGATGACAGCTTCAATGTACTATCATATGTATCTTCCCACGACTCAACTCTGGCAAGACCCAGCGATATGTACTATTTAGGAAGCGCACTTCTCCTTCTCCCCGGCGGAGTTCAGATCTACTACGGTGATGAAACAAACCGTCCTCTGGTTTCAGGTGTTCCCAACGACGGCGACGGCGGTGCAGGTCACTCACTGAGAAGTGATATGAACTGGGACAGCTACGACAGTAACCTTGTTGCTCACTGGGGCAAGGTAGGTAACTTCCGTAAGAACCACCTCTCAGTCGGCGCAGGTCAGAACGTTCAGCTTACCGCTACTTCCGGCATAGCATTCGGAAGAACCTACAGCAAAAACGGTGTATCCGATAAAACAGCTGCTGTTATCAACGCTTCCGGTACAGTATCCGTTGACGTATCCGCTATATGGAGCAACGGTACTACACTCGAAAACTTCTATGACGGCTCAACAGCTGTTGTAAGCGGCGGCAAGGTATCCTTCAGCGCAGGCGCGCACGGTACTATCCTTATCCAGGAACCCGATGGTCAGAGAGGTAAGGTAATCGTAACCCATATCGACAAGGATACAAGCAAAACTATAAAGACAGAAACTCTTACAGGTCTTGTAGGCGAAAGCTATCAGACATCTGCTCTTTCACTTGAAGGCTATACAGTAGCATCAACTTCAGGCAAAACAAGCGGCAGCTATACAGAGTCCGATATCTCCGTAACCTACTATTACACATTTGACTCAAATAATTACGGCTATGTCGTAACAAAATTTGTTGACGACTCCGGCGCAGAGCTTGCAGAGTCCGTAACAGAAACTAAAAAGGTCGGCACAACCTATACTACTTCACCTGCCGATATAAAGAACTATGAAGTAGACGGAACTCCCTCTAACGCAACAGGTACAGTTGCAAAGGGTACGACCACAGTTACTTATACCTATAAGTATGTAGAGCCTACCAATCTTCAGGTTCACTATAAGAACAGCAACGGCTGGTCTGCTGTATCGCTTTACGCTTATGATGAATCAAGCGGCGCTGCTAAGCAGTTTACAGGCGCATGGCCCGGCAAGGCTATGACTGCCGAAGGCGATAACTGGTATTTCGCAGAAGTACCTGATACCGAATCCGCAACAATCATATTCAACAACAACGGCGCAGGCTCACAGGAACCCTCAGGCGTAGGTACACCGGGTTATGAGGCAACAGGCGAAGTATGGGTAAGCGGCGGCAAGGTTTATCCCACAGGTAAGGTAAACGTTAAGTATGTTTCCACCGACGGAAAGACACTTGGCAGCGAAGTCCTCAAGGGCATGGCTGACGGCACAAACACATACACAACCTCTGCAAAAACATTTGACGGCTATGAGCTTTCTTCTACACCCAGCAACGCTTCGGGTAAATATACAGAAAACACTATTACTGTAACCTATACCTATAAGTCAACCGTTACCGTAGTTGAGCCTACAAAGGTAACTCTGAGTAAGACAACTCTCACAGTTGCAAAGGGCAAGACAGCAACTCTTACAGCAACGGTTACACCTACAAACGCAACCGACAAGACTGTTACATGGAAATCCAGCAGCACAGCTGTAGCAACAGTTTCTAACGGTACAGTCAAGGGCGTTAAGGCAGGTACAGCTACTATCACAGTAACCACATCCAACGGTAAAACTGCTACCTGTAAAGTAACTGTAACAGATACCACGGCACTTACAAACAGTTCAACCGTTAATTCCGACCTTATCAGTCTTGGAAGCAGCGTAACTCTGACAGCTAAGGCTTCAGGCGGTACATCTCCCTATACTTATGCTTTCTATTACAAGCAGTCTGCAAATACTTCATGGAGCAAGATCGGCACAGAATTCGGAACTGCAACAACAGCTTCCTTTACTCCGAAAGCAGAAACTGTTTATGATGTAAAAGTAATCGTAAAGGACAGCACAGGTGCAACCGCAACATGGACAAGCTCTGTTGAGGTTATGAACATGGGCGGAAGCGATACACAAGAGCTTGTAAACAATGCTACGATCAGCGCAACATCCGTTACTCCGAGTACAGCTGTAAAGATCACTGCAAAGGCAGCAGGCGGTACTTCACCCTACACATATGCATACTACTATAAGCTTTCAACTGCTTCTTCCTGGACAACAATAGGTACAGCATTCGGTACAGCTACAACAGCTACATTTACACCTACCGCAGAGGGTACTTATGATGTAAGAACAGTTGTAAAGGACAGCGCAAGCAAGACAGCAGTCAAATCCTTCTCTGTAACAGTAAAGAAGACTTCAACCGAACTCCAGAATACTACTACTATCAGCTCAACATCAGTAGGCGCTTGTGATCCTGTAACTCTTACAGGTGCTGCAACAGGCGGCGCAGGCTCATATAAGTATTCATTCTACTTCAAGAAGTCAACGGATACAGACTTTATCCTTCTCGGTGAGGCATACGGCAGCACAAAGTCCGCTACATTCTATCCCCCTGTAGCAGGTACTTATAATGTTATCGTAAGAGTAAAGGACGCAAAAGCAAAAGTAAGCAAGAAGGGCTTTACAGTAAAAGCAGGCGCTGCTTCTACAACCCTCAAGAACAGCTCTACTGTAAACAACACTACAATCACACTGGGCAATGCAGTCAAGCTGACAGGCGCAGCAACAGGCGGCAAAACATCCTACACCTACGCATTCTACTTCAAGAGAACAAAGAACGTTATCTGGAAGACTCTCGGAACAGAATGGGGTACAGCTTCTACAGCAAAGGTAATTCCCACCGCAGCAGGCTACTATGATTTCAGAGTTCTCATCAAGGACAGAGCAGGTAAGGTTGCTACAAAGAGCTTCAATGTAACTGTAAAAGAGGCCTCATCCTCAACAACTACTACACTGACTAATAACTCCACGATCAGCTCTGAAGCTGTTTCAGTCAATACAGCTGTAAAGATCACCGGCGGTGCAAAGGGCGGTACATCACCATATACCTATGCTTTCTACTATAAGCGGTCCGATTCTTCCAACTGGACTACTATAGGCACAGCTTTCGGTACAGCTACAACAGCTACCTTTACACCAAAAACTTCCACATCCTATGATGTCAGAGCTATCGTAAAAGACAGCACCGGCAAAACTGCTACAAAAGCATTTACTGTTGTTGCTCTCTGATATGTCTGTCATTCCCTTATAATTTGTCCTTCCATAGCTTCGGCTATGGAAGGCTTTTTTTATTATAGAATTGTTATAAAATCCGGAATGTTGAAAGCGAAAAGCGGAATTATTTGTTAAAACGGCTCGCCGGTCATTAATTTAAAGCAGCTTGACAAGATCGTTGAAAGAATAGTCACGCTGTAATGCGCAGTTAATAGCCATGCCGATAAGCTTGGCTCCCCTTTCGGCAAGAAGATCGATTTCCTTTGGCGTGACCATAAGAGAACGATTCAGATCAAAATCCGCCCTGTGCCCCGTAAGATCACTTACAAGTGTATATGCGTCCACAACTGTAGGGATACCAATGCCGATAACAGGAATACCCAGAGTTCTTTCGTTCAGCTTCAGTCTGTTGTTGCCGATACCCGAACCGGGAGAGATGCCGCTGTCGCTTATCTGAATTGTAGTGCCAAGACGTGATACGCTTTTTGAAGCAAGCGCATCAACAGCAATTATAGCAGCAGGATCAAGGCTGTTTATAAGCGACAATACTATTTCCCCTGTTTCAATTCCCGTTTTGCCCAGAACACCCGGGGACAGTACAGCAGCAGGACGAAGCATTGATAAGCCGGTACTTCTTGCGATCTCTCCCCTGATATGCCTTGTAGCTATAACAGTCTGAGCCGCAAGAGGTCCGAGGGCATCCGATGTTATGTCTGTATTCCCTATTCCGATCACGAGCACTGTTCCCTTATCGGGCAGCATGGAATATATTTCCTCTGAAATAGTTTCGATCTGCTCCTGTACATCCCTGAAATTATCCGATAATGGAAGAGAATCTATAGTTACATATTTCCCCTGTGGCTTTCCAAGTCTTTTCGCCGCCGATTCGGTAAATATCCTCAGCCGATGTACACTCATACCGTTGATATTATCCTTTTCAAATACTATACCTTCCCCGTCTTCTCCGCTCATCTCATGCGATTCAACTGCAAGATCAGTCCTCAATATCATCCTTATTTCCTCCCTGTAGTTCATTTATAGTTAATAGTAATACAAAACGGAAACAGAGTAAAAATCAGAGTTTAGATCACAACTCCACACTCCACTCTTCACACTTCACACTTAATATAGTTTCCCTTTTTATGACTATTTATAAGTTTATAGTTGATGGTTCCAAATCCGGGCTAAAACAACTTCACTGCGCTGTCATAACGGTAAAAAACAAGGAATATAATTAGTAAGAGTAAATTGTAATTACTATAAGCAGTTCAGAAGGAAAAAACGAAAACTATAAACTAAAAACGAGGTTTGATTATGAAAATAACACTCCATAAAGTCGGGCTGGCAGGAATGACGGCGGGACTGCTGTCACTCGCAGTTGTTTGTACGATCACAAGGATAGGACAGACAGGGGTTATAGGGTCACTTGATGAAATTGCGGCACAGACTGTACTTCCGTCGGGAAATTATAAGTATCAGGCCGCCGCAGCGCCTTCTCCCGAGGTAAGTGAGTTACAAAATTCTGCTGCCGAAAAGCCCGGTGAACAGTCAAGGGCAGTGTCACAAACGTCAGGAGTATCCGAAATTGATTTTCAATACTATGAACCTGCCCAGTCCGAGCTTGACAGGTATGACGCAGATCACGAAGGCGAAGAACAATACCCCGTTCTTGAATTTACTTCCGTTCAGGGAAACGAAGCCTTCGGCGGAGTTCAGGTAAAAAATATTTCCTCTGCTGAAATTGATATTGAAGAAGAACTTCATGGGCGGCTGGGTTTTTCCATAGAAAAAAACAATGAACCCCAGGTACTTATATACCATACCCATACAAGCGAAAGCTTTCTTCCTTATGATACCGGATATTATTATGAAAGCTTCTACCCCAGAAGCAGCAATAACAGTGAAAATGTCTGTGCTGTAGGTGAAGAAATAACTAAGGTGCTTGAAAAAAACGGTATACGGACTATTCACGATACTACCGTCCATGATGCAAGCTATACGGACGCTTACGACAAAAGCTATGATACGGTAACGGACTATCTTGAAAAATACCCGTCTATAAAGGTTCTGTTGGATATACACCGTGACGGTATTGGCAGCGAAAGCAGCCGTTCCAAGCCTGTCTGCACAATTGACGGTAAAAAAGCTGCTCAATTTATGATACTCGCGGGTTATAACTATGACGATGATCCCGGTTTTACCGACTGGGAATATAATCTCAGGTTTGCGCTGAATATTCAGAAAAAAGCCTCTGTTATGTTCCCTGACCTTGCAAGGCCGGTTGATTTCGGTGATTTTACCTATCATATGGATCTGACTCCCGGGTCGCTGCTGATAGAAGTCGGATCGGATTCAAATTCCATAACCGAGGTACGATATACAGGCTATCTGCTCGGAACAGTCCTTGCAGAAACCTTGAATGAACATATCAGTCAGGATACAGAAAGACAATAGACTATTGTGCATATTCTATTAAAATGCACAACGCCAAATGTCAAAATTTGTCAAAATAACAGTTGGGTACACTGAAAAATTCTGTTATAATATGAAATGGAATATTAGATAAAAACGGCGGTGAACCAAAATGACCATAAAAAGAGTTATCGCAGCAATACTTGCGGCAGCTGCGATATTTTCTTTGACTTTACCTGTTTATGCCGAAGCAGAAAGCGAATCTGATTTTTCAATGTCTGAATCATCATTCGATCCTGAACAGTCTTTTGAACAGTTCAGTAGTATTGAGGTAAGCGAGGAAGCTTCCCTTACCTCGGAGGTATCATATGAAGAATCATATTCACAGGAATATTCGTATGAGTCGCAGAATGATACTTCATATGAAACAAGCACTGATTATTTATCTCAGGACGAAAGCAGTCAGGACAGCTCCAATGAAGAAACATCCTACGGCGAAGAAAGCAGCAATTCAGAAGAAACATCAGATCAGAACAGCGATCTGCAAAGCAGCGAGGAAGAATCAGAGTTGTCTGTAGCCGATCCCTTTGAAAAAATAAGGGCTTTGCAATTTATTCTTCCCGCCGATGATCCCGATTATGAAAGCAAGAAAAAAAATCAGGAAAACTCGGTAATTCTGAATAAAGAAACAGGCGGCGAAAAAGGACTCATAAACACTCCGCTGCCCCTGTCCAGATCCTCTTCCGAACTTGATCTTTATTCCGAAGAACAGGATTCATCCTTTCTTATGGGAGTAATAATATGGTCGGTTATCGGTGTAGTAGTGTTTATACTGCTCATACTTATCCTTAATCTTAAAGGCGGCGGAGATTTCTCTTTCGGCAGAAAACGTTATCACAAACATTCTTACAAACCCATGAAGGGTGGAAGAAAGAAATATAAGTATTAGGGACGACCAAGATATTGAGTAAACAGGAGTAGGTATGAATAAAAACAAAGATAAAATAATCAGCTTAAAAAGATATATATGCGGTTACGAGGAGTTTAATTTTCCTATATTGTACAAAAAATGCAGTATTCCTAAAAAGAAGCTGCCCATAAATGTATTTATGCTTGAACATAGAAAATACGGAACTATACTCATAAATACGGGATGCAGTAATTTACTAAAGCATAATCCCGTATCATTTGCAAAGTTCCTTACAAAATATTCTGTAACCTTTACCGAAGAGGATTTTATAGATAAGCAGCTTGAAAAAGACAAGCTTGATCCCCGCATTGTAAGAAAAGTCCTTCTCACACACTGCGACCCTCAATGCTGCGGAGGGCTGAAACTCCTTCCGAGATACGAGCTTTGTTCGGGTGCAAAGGTTCTGACTCTGGTCATACTTTGCGACCCCACAGACGGTCTTATGCCGTCTGTTATGCCGCCCCAGGAAGTACCTAAAAAAGCAGCCGGTATCTTTGAAGGTCAGACTATTCTGAAAGACTACTTTAAATGGGTATTTGATGTTTTCGGTGACGGCAGCATACTTGCAGTCGATCTACCGGGTCATGCAAAAGCCATGACAGGCTTTTTTCTTCCCGAGAAAAACATTTTCTTTGCAGCAGACGCTTCTATTGATGAATCGGCTATAGAAAACGACCTCACACCATCTTCCGCTCTGCTGAAAAGCCAGTGCTATCCCAACGATTATTCCGATACACTCAACACTCTGAAATCCCTCAAAAAAGACTACCCCGAAATCACTTTCCTCTTCACACACAGCAGTTTTTTAATGAATAATGAATAGTGAATAGTGAATAATGGTTTATGGCTGTTCTGCACAATACCGGATTTTTATAATTTATGTCAGAGCTATATTATACAGCGTTCTGGTCAATACCGATATGGAGATAACATGATTTTTCCCTATTTACACACTAAATAATAAAAAATCAGCTCAAAGCGTGCAAACCTGTAATTTGCAAAGCTTTGAGCTGAAATTATATTCTGTTTAATTGTCTTCTCAATCTGAGTCGGATTTAAGAAAACCTTCTCACCGCATAGGAATAACATAATCCGTCAGAAAGTCTGAGCCCTCATGCTCTGAGCCCTTAGCTCTTAGCTCTGAGCTATAAGCTGCAACGCAGCTTATTTTATTATCCTCAGTTTTCCGATAAAGGGGATGTCTTTGATTTTGCCCTCATTCATATCTTTCCAGGCGGAAGCGATCATGAAGATGGGAACGGAATAAATGATCAGGGTCAGGATGACATCGATAACAAGTCCTACAATTATTTGAGCTCCAAGGGAGAAGCCTATACCAACGATAGTAGTGAAAATGACCTCGGGAATCAGTAATATTAGTTCAACGATAAACACTAAAAGTCCCTGATTAGCATAAAATCTTGCGGAAGCACTATCTTTTGCAGCCACAAACGGAAGCCAGAATGTTGGTCCAAGTACCGTAAGACGGCAGATACTTTTCTTTTCGGAGAATTTATATGGATCATATTCATTGGTATGATCATCTGTGTTCCTGAAATATGCAATATACTCTTTAAGATTTTTCGGATTCTCGGGTATTTCCTCCTGCTGCTCGGAAGGCTCTTTTTTCTCGAATTTGAAGTTCTTGGCAGCCTCATGGGGATCAACTTTGTTGCTGTTTTCCTTAGCTGCCTCATACGGATCAAATTCTTTCTCTACAGGTTTCGGATCAGGTTCAGGCTCAGGAACAACAGGCTGCTGATATTGCTGTGGTTCTTCGTAAACAGGCTGCTGCTGATACTGCTGCGGCTGCTCGTACACAGGCTGCTGCTGATACTGCTGCGGCTGCTCGTACACAGGATGCTGCTGATACTGCTGTGACTGCTCGTACGCAGGCTGCTGCTGATACTGCTGTGACTGCTCGTACGCAGGCTGCTGCTGATACTGCTGTGACTGCTCGTACGCAGGCTGCTGCTGATACTGCTGCGGCTGCTCGTACGCAGGCTGCTGCTGATACTGCTGTGACTGCTCGTACACAGGCTGCTGCTGATACTGCTGTGACTGCTCGTACACAGACCGCTGCTGATACTGCTGCGAGTCATCATAAGCGGGCTGCTGATACTGTTGATATTGTTGGGAATACTGTGGCTGATATCCTTCTATGTATTGGGGAGTATCATACGACTGGGACTGACTATAGCCCGAGCTCTGATATCCCTCAAGGAACTGAGGATGATCAACCTGATCGGAAAATTTCTGTTCATATTGATCTTCGTAGCTTTCCGAAAAATGAGGCTGTTCATATTGCTGCTGAGCAAACTGCTGACCAATAGGACGACCATACTGATCGTACTCTATTTTTGGTTTTTCAGGCTGGGGAGCATCAAGATCAGGCATAAACTCACTCTTGAACTCTTTTGACCCGCAGGCTATACAAAACGCAGCACCATCGGGAAGCGATGCACCGCATGACGCACATACTTTCATATTCTTCCTCCTTTAATTATTTTTACATATTTTACAAACGAGGAGTAAAGACAAATGCAGACAGCATTATCTGTATGATGAGCAGTGGGGAAGATCATTCGTAATAATAATCATCTTCGCCGCCGTCATCTTCATAGGTTTCCTCAGTGTAATCCTGATAGTCTTCTCCGCCATCACCGTTTTCGCCATCTTCAGAGCTTGATTCGGTATCCACCTCAAGCCCCCACATTTTTCTGTAGTCGGTGATGAAGTTAGAACCGAAGCATATCTCATCAAAGCCATCTATCTCGGTATATTCGGAGTTTTTGGTTTCATTCTGTATAATATCCTTATCAACAACTCTGACGGGAACACTCTGTATTTCCGGGAGAGTCTTATTACCAAGAATTCTCAGAACGTAGTCCATCATTGCATATGCAGTCCACTCATAGCTCTGCGCAACAAGCACATCTATTTTTTCCTGCTCGCAGGCATTAAAAGCGGCTGTACTACCGCCCGTAGCGATAATACTGATCTTTTTGCCGCTCTGTTCAACAGCATTTACTGCGTCGCTTATCATATTCTCATCAAGAACGACAATATAATTGAGGTTTCTGTCCTTTTCAAGAGCCTGTTTTATTTTTGTGGAAAGTCCGTTGCCTATCTCAATTGATGCACCGCTGAGAACGGTACAGTAACCTTCGGAAACGTACGATACGAACTCATCCGTAAAGCCCTTATATATGGAAGTTGATATCATTGAATCGGAATTGTTGAGCGCCAGCGCATTAACCTTACCCTTGTTGCTTGTTATAGCCCAGTCTGCAAGAAGCTTGCCTGCAAGGTTGTAGTCAATGGGAATAGTGTAATCAACATAGTGATCCTTCATATCTCTGCCCACATAGCCGCCAGACACTATATTGATACCGTTAGCCTGAGCTGTTTCAATTGTGGTAGCAAGAGGATCTTTATTGATATCGCCGTAAAGAAGCACAAGATCGGTATCCTTGTTCTTAGTTGCTTTTTCGATAGCAGAGTTATAGAATGCGGCGGTTCCGTTTGATTCGTCTGCAACCACCTCTTTCAGACCTACTATCTTTGAAGCTGTCTTGAACTGGTCAAGTACCAGATTAGTAAAAGTAAAATTAGAATTATCGGCAACAAAGCTGACTTTTTTATCCTTAGCTATGCCGAGAGCCTCAATATTTTCACCCTGAAGTGAGATTTTAGGGATTTTTTTATACTGTGATACAAAGTCGTTAAGACTATTGAGCTGATCCTTTGTAAGCTCGGGATTAGCAGTTATGGCGCTGATATCTTCAATAGTTTCGGAAGATTCCTGACTCACCTGTGTATCGGTGTCTGCAACAGAAGATTCCGCCTCAGACGGTTCTTCTTCATTTCCGTTCTGATCGCCGCAGGCAGACATTACAGCCATTGAAGCTGTCATTGCAACAGTGAGCAATGCAGCTGTTAGTTTTTTCATCATACTCATCATATTCCTCCAGATACCTATAAATATCCATGATTTTCATAATACTATATTATTATACTAATCCTATCATTTTATGTCAACAATCATTTTGCCGTATTTCACGATTTTTTTCTTAAAATTTTGTAAGAATTTTTTCAGAAATGTTTTTTACAATTCAGAACTATTTTTAGTGCGGAAAGTGAAGTATGAATAGTGAAGAATTAAGTTGTTTTAGTTGGGAATCAGGTATTTATTATCAAATTCGAAAACCCCCATGCCCCATATATGTGGCACCACCATAAATGAAACTGGACAGCGTACAGGGGATTGTTTTAAATTCGCCAATCGTTTATACTGGTATTAACGGCAAAGATCGTTATAAATTTGAGCTTGTAGCTCGTCAACTAAACTGATTTATGGCACTCTCATTTGCACCACCATCTGTCCAGCCACTTTTTTGGCAAAAGGACGTACAGTAAAATGACAACAGACAGGGTGCCGTGCCGTAAATATATCCAGGAGGTGCTATTATGGATAAGGTTTACGACATTTGTTGTGGTATTGATGTGCACAAGAAGCTCATTGTAGCATGCTTACAAAAAGGCAACAAGCATGAGATACGTGAGTTTGGTGCAACAACCAGAGAACTTCTTGCATTGGCTGACTGGCTTAATGAAAATTGCTGTCAGATGATAGCAATGGAAAGCACAGCCTCGTATTGGAAGCCTCTGTACAACATCTTTGAATCTTCGGAACTGAACGCAATTGTGGTCAATGCCCGCCACATGAAGGCTGTTCCGGGAAGAAAGACAGATGTTAAAGACGCGGAGTGGATTGCAGATCTTCTTCAGCATGGTCTGCTCCAACCAAGTTACATTCCCAATAAGGATCAACGAGAATTGAGAGAACTTGTAATTTATCGCAAAAGTCTTGTCGGTGAAAAAACAAGAGAGTTAAATCGTCTGCAAAAGATGCTGGAGGGGGCAAATATTAAGCTGTCTGGTACTGTACGGGATATAAATGGAAAAAGTGCACGTAACATTTTGGAATATGTACTCACAGGAGAGAGCTTTGATGAAACAAAGTTTGATGAGATGTATGATCGAAAAATAATTGCTCACAATCTCAAAGCAAGCAAGGAACAGATTATTGATGATTTGAATGGTGTTATGTCACCGATTCAGCGTAGAATGATGAAGGAACTTCTTTCTCATTTAGACGAGCTTAACATTCATATCAAAAATCTTGATGATGAGATTGACAACTTTATGAAACCAGAAGAAAAAGATGCATCTCAGATGATTCAGAGCGTCACCGGAATTGGGAATACAAGTGCACAAGCTATTATCTCTGTAATCGGTACTGATATGGGTCGTTTCAAAACCGATGCACACATATCTTCATGGGCGGGGTTATGTCCCGGCAATAATCAAAGTGCTGCAAAGCGAAAATCCGGCAAAACAAGAAAGGGAAACTCACTTCTTCGCAGTACATTGGTTAATTGTGCACATTCTGCCGTAAAGAACAAGAAATCTTATTTCTATGCACAGTTTATGAGGATCAGTGCTCATCGTGGTAAAAAACGTGCTTATGTTGCAGTTGCCCACTCAATGCTTATAGCCATATACCATATTCTGAAAGATGGAGTGGTTTTTAAAGATCTCGGAGCTGAATACTATAATCAGTTTAACAAAGAACGCAAGATAAATGCATACCTTAAAAAACTAAAAGCGCTTGGTTGGAATGCTCATGCAGTTGCCTCATAAGCTTTAAATTCAAGCTCAAAAAAGTGTCTTTGGATTTTTGATAGGGGATTTTTGCGCTTTTTTAGCTTTTGACAGGGATAGTTTCACAGTAA
>CACWRT010000003.1 GCA_902763365.1 uncultured Ruminococcus sp. | reverse complement strand
ATTGTTCTCTTCTTCAAACTGAACTACTGCAGAATCATATTCGGCTTGAAGACCAAGCCAATAAGAGGCAGGTTTTCCAAGTGCATATTCAAGTTTTTTGGCAAATGAGGGAGATATATTTTTGACACCGTTTATTACTGTACTGATATGCTTTTCCGTAACGTCTGTGCGTATAGATAATTCTTTCCTTGACATATCGTGGTTTGTTATTTCGTCAAGAAGATAAATGCCAGGATGTTTTACCGGTATTTCTGATTTTTTTTCCATACCTAAAACCTCCGTTATATAGTCTTAACAGATTTACCTAAATGGTAAATCACTTTTTATTATTCTATCACTATTATGGTAATTTGTCAAGAACTTTTTCTGAATAAATTGATTGTAGTATGATATTTATTATATAATTATAGATCATGTATATGTTTAAAAAGCAGAGGAAAGAATGAACCTTCCTCTGCGGTTTTTGTTATATTCTCCTCCCAAGCTGAGTGTTTCTCATATCCGTTTCGGTCTTGCTGACAGCCATATAGACAGCCTGCCCCTGACCGACGATTATCACCTTGCTTTTGGCACGGGTGACGGCGGTGTAGAGAAGATTTCGCTTGAGCATAATATAGTAGCTTTTCAGCATCGGGATTATCACTGACTTATACTCTGAACCTTGTGATTTATGTATCGTTATCGAATATGCAAGAGTTATATTCTGCATTTCTTCGGGATAGTACCATAACACATCCGGCTTTCCGTCAAAGCGGATACCGCAAGCTGTATGCAGTAATGCAAACAGGGGAGGAAGCGGTGTAGCAAACCTTTCAAGCCTACGAACAGAAACTTGATATAAGGCTAAATGGTGGATAAGGTTGCATTACAAACCGAAGTCCAAAAGGTAAACGTAAAACCAAAGCAGTAAATCAAGAGGTTGTGGAGGGAAAGATTAGTGCCTTACCCCGAGAGACCCGTCCGGCGTGAAAACGTGCGAAAAAAAAGCTTACGGACGGGGGTCAGCTGAGGTCATAGTAGGAGATAGCACCAGTCTCCGAAGGACTTAATGTGAATACAGTGCAAATCGCTGTAAGCAATGTCCGGATAATCCGAATCCGAGGATATACCTAAAGCAAGGGAACGTAACCCTTGACGATAAAATGGCGGTGGGAGTATTTCGGAAAATTTACGAACAGAATGAGGAGCAGCAAATGGAATTGATGGAAAAGATTTTAAGCAGAGAAAATATGCTGAGTGCATTAAAATCAGTCAAGCGAAACAAGGGTGCTGCGGGAATTGATAAAATAACCGTGGATGAGCTTGACGAGTATTTCAAAAAAAATTGGACAGAAATTAAAACTGACATTCTTGAAAAGAAATACAAGCCTCAGCCTGTAAGACGGGTTTACATTCCAAAGTCAAATGGCAAAATGAGACCGCTCGGAATACCAACAGTAGCAGACCGGGTAATACAACAGGCAGTTGCACAGGAGCTTGTCAGAATATTCGATACGAGTTTCAGCAATTACAGTCATGGTTTCAGACCGCACAGAAGCTGTCACACGGCAATGGAGCAAGTGCTTCAAAACCTGAATGACGGTTACGAATGGGTAGTAGACCTTGATATAGAGAAATATTTTGATACTGTAAATCACGACAAATTGATTTCAATACTGAGAGAAAAGGTCAACGATGCGAAAACATTACATCTTGTCAGAGGATTTCTGAGAGCAGGAGTAATGGAAAACGGAGTTATCTGTCAGAATGATGAGGGAGTACCGCAGGGCGGACCACTTTCGCCGGTACTTTCAAACATCTATCTTGACAAACTTGACAAAGAGCTTGAAAGTAGAGGACTTCGGTTTGTTCGTTATGCAGATGATGTCAACATCTTCGTCAAAAGTAAAATGGCGGCGGATAGGGTGATGAAATCTGTAACGAGTTGGCTTGAAAGAAAGTTGTTTCTGAAAGTAAGTGCCACCAAAACAAAGGTTGTAAGACCTATGAAAAGTGAATTCTTAGGCTTTGGCTTTTGGAAGGGTAAGAAGGGTTGGAAATGTAAACCGTTGAATGACAGAAAGAAAAGACTATACAAAAAGTGCAAAGAAATTCTCGTCAGAAAACGGGCGGCTGCCAGACCGTTATCAGTCACATTTAACAAGCTCAATCAGGTAATAAGGGGCTGGATAAATTACTACCGAATAGGGAGTATGAAAGGCTTTCTTGACGAGTTCGGACAATGGCTCAGGCACAAGGTGAGAGTAATTATTATCAAGCAATGGAAACGACCGAAAACGGTATACCGTAATCTGATGAAGCTGAACAGAATGTGTAAATGCAATATGTCAGACGAAGATATATACAAGGTTGCAAATTCAAGGCTTGGACTATATAGACGGTGTTCTATGGATGTCGTGAACTATTTGCTTTCACCGAAGGTTTTAGAAAAAGCAAATAAGAAAGAGGGCAGACCTGCTTTGGTCAACCCTCTGAATTACTATCTCAGTTAATTGCAGTAACATCTGTATTCATGTAGCGCCGTATACGAGACCCGTACGTACGGTGCAATGGGAGGTTGAGGGACACAGTGTCCCTCAGTCTACCCTATTATTGATCTGATCTCAGCTTGTTTAGTGTAAGTACAAGATTTTTGTAGCCTTCATCAGCATCGTTTATGTCGGCAACAGCTTTCTCCATAGGACAAATATCCGTTCCTTGCCTGTTGATAATACGGTCTGTGAGAATATCATAGGAGTGGGGAATATTGTTTGCTTCAAGAAAGGCTTTGCCACTGTGTGACATGGTTTTTCCGTAAACGCCCCTGACTCCTGCCTTGACATACAGCATAGCAGCCGCTTTGCCGACTATCTGATCGGCAACACAGAAGCCCGTCAGTTCCTTGCCCTCGGCAATAAATCTCATCATCGGAGAGATACCTCTGCCGTCGTCGGTGAAATATTCTCCTTTTTTACACAGGCATATAGAGTGTCCTTTCAGATTGGCTATTGCAATTTCAAGATCAGTCATTTTCTTTCTCCCTGATAAGCAGCTTTCTCAGACCGATAATGATTATCGGAACGATCACAGCCTGCACACCAAGCCCGATAAAGCCTGTCTGTATCTGCGACCATATCATCGCAGCGGTAAAGCTTGTGAAGCTTTGCGTCAGGACAATAAGCCCCAGAAATACAGCTCTGCCCGTTACCTGTGCAAGAATAACTGCCGGAAAAGCCCAAAGACCATTGTCGGCGATCTTCTTTGAAAACAGACCTGATACAAGCGCAAAGACAGCAAGCTCAGCCATCATAAACGGCAGTCTTTCAGCCATTGGCATGGGATTTCCTGATGCGAAGGTGATGATAAAGCTGACGAGGGGAGAAGCAGCGCCAACGGCAAATCCCCATTTTGCTCCGAGCAGACATCCGCCTATAAGTACAGGCAGATACATCGGCAGCCACTGCACACCTCCGGGCTGACCGAGGGCTAAGTGTACGATCTGCGGCAGTATAACCGCAAGGGCAACAAGACCTGCGGATATAATGGTTTTGTAGGCTATTTTTCTTCCAGAAGATATATTTCTGTAAGTGAGTGCATTTTCAAACATGAATTATCCCTCCATTTTACGACATTCTTTAAGTAAGCTTATAATTTCAAGGTGCTGCGGACAGGCACTTTCGCACTGACCGCACTGTATGCAGTCGCTTGCCTTGCCCTTGCCCTGTGTAGCAATAGAATAGGCCTGCTTTCCGCCGTCCCAGCTTGCCTTTATATGTTCGCTGTTTGAAACGGCAAATATCTCCGGAATAGCGATCCCCATCGGGCAGCCCTCGGTGCAGTAATGACAACTTGTGCATTTGATAGAATTGTCTTTTTTAAGCTCCTCCTGTGCTGCTGCAATTACCTTCCGTTCCTCATCCGACAGGGGCTTGAAATTACGCATATACGAAAGATTATCCTCCATCTGTGCGATATTTGACATTCCGGAGAGCACAGTGATGATGCCGTCCATAGATGCGACATAACGTATTGCCCATGAAGCATTGGAGGCTTCGGGATTTGCAGCCTTGAAAATATCCTGTACGCCCTTTGGCGGATTTGCAAGCGCGCCGCCTTTTACAGGCTCCATTACGGTAATGGATTTGTTGTGCTTTCTTGCGATCTCATAGCACTCTCTGGAGGCAACACCAGGATTATCCCAATCGGCATAGTTGATCTGAAGCTGAATAAAATCAACCTCCGGGTGGGCAGTCAGAAGCTCCTCAAGCAGAGCCGGGTCTGCATGGAACGAGAAACCGAAATACTTTATAAGTCCTTTTTTCTTCTGCTCCTTTACGAAATCCCAGATATGGTATTCGTCATATTTTTTATAGTTGGTGCGCTGAAGTGCATGGAGCAGATAATAATCAAAATAACCGGCACCGGTGCGCTCAAGGCTGGTATAAAACTGCTGCTTTGCACTTTCCTCATCATGACACATCATCCATGCACACAGCTTTGTACAAAGAGTGAATTTATCACGGGGATATCGGTCAATAAGCGCCTTTTTGATTGCAGCCTCCGAGCCGCCGTTATCGTAGACGAATGCTGTATCAAAATAGGTTCCGCCTGCCTCAATGAATTTATCGACCATGACGCTTGTCTGCTCTATGTCGATACTGCCGTCCGGCAGCTTTGGCAGGCGCATAAGCCCGAAGCCGAGCTTGAAAACATTTTTTCCGAAATATTCTGACATGATTCTGCCTCCTTTGGTTTTCTGTTTGTTTTATAAACTTTTTCCCAGCTTATATGCTTCATCAGGATATTTACTCCGGCTTGTCATGGACGGAGTACCGCAGCCGTATCCGAGTATCATACCCATATCCTCAAAATTGATATACCGTACAAGGGTTTTGTAATGAGCTTCAAGTGCATCGAAAGTCCAGTCGTCACTGTTCCATGCAACAGCTAGCAAAGCTGATTTCAGGTGACGGCTGTTCAGACTGCTGTTATATGCGCAGAAACGGTCAACAACTGTCTTTAGCTGTGCACTCATTCCATAGTAATACAGAGGAGTGGCGAAAACTATCATATCGCATTTCATCAGCTTGCTTTTGATGATCTCGTTATCGTCCTTCTGAACACAAGGGCCTTCATAGCCGCAGGCAACACAGCCGGTGCAGGGATGAACGTTCATTCGTGTTATATCTATTACTTCGCAGCTGTGTCCTGCATCAGAAGCTCCTTTTAAGAAATTATCTACAAGGATACTCGTTGAACCTTTTTTGTTAGGACTTCCCATCAATACGACTATTTTCATTTCTGTCGCCTCCTCTTATTTGATTCCGTTTGCTTTGTGTTATTTCGATGTTTGCGAAGTATTTCCCGAAGGAGCATCCCAACCGGATGTGCTGCTGTCACTGCTGCCGGAAATGGCAAAATGCAGCACAGTTCCCACTCCGATGATCGCAGCAATTCCCACCACATAAAGTACGGTGAAAATTGCTTTTTTATCCTTTTCATTTTCCTTTTTTTGCTTTTTAGTCGTAAGTGCTCTTACAAACAGTGACAGCAAATATGCCATGAATGCCCATGATATAAGCATGGCAAAGTTTTCTGTTATAATTAACCATGATGATTTGCTGTAATCCAGAAATGCAAAATGTGTTTGCATGAACATATAATCAAAAAAGTTTGCATCAAGAAACAGCATAAAGCCCCGGACAGAAATGCTTGTCATAATTACGGCTGATACTATACGAAAAACACCCTTCGGAAGCTTTGAAGTAATAAGCCCGAAGTGCATACCGATATGTACTCCCATCAGTACAAACGACCAGTAAGAAAAAGCCATGTGCAGTTTTCGGGCATCAGAGGCTTTCATAATCCCTTTCATAAAAGGCGTAGCATAGCGGCTCATTGCCATGCCGGAAACAGCAGTTGCTATAAATGAAAGGAATAGCAAAACGCAGATCAGAAGCTGAAGCACTCTGAGAAAGTTATACTTTCCCTTGAATATTGTCTTGTAGTATTTATAGTTCATAGTATGATGGACTATAAATAGCACCGTCATTGCAATGCCGAGCCATTCGTGTGCAAACTGTTGTGTGACCTGCAAAGCCATCAGAAACAACAGATCACCTGTCATTATCAAGTCAATTGTCCGCATGATGATTTGATTGGCTTTCATGCTGTCACCGCCTTTATTTCAAACTGTTTACGAAGTCCTGTAATTCTGATTCAGAAATACCTGAATCAAGTCTCGCACCTTCTAACCACTTTCCGCTGCCTGCGTTGTTTTTCAGATTGTCGCCGCTGCTGCCGATACCGCTGCCGCCGGATGTGCAGAAAGGTATCATCGTTTTGCCGACGAAATCATAGCTTTCAACAAAGGTGTCCATAATGCGTGGTTCCTCACCCCACCAAATCGGATAACCGACATATATGGTGGTATAGCCATCAAGGGATAATTTATCGCTCGCAATACCCGGACGAACGCTCTTGTCATCCTGTTCGTGAGTAGTGCGGCTGTCGCTGTCGTGCCAGTTCAGATCAGCTTCTGTATAAGGCTCCGCCGGTATGATCTCATATATATCCGCACCTGTCACATCAGCTAATTTTTCCGCTACGCCTTTAGTCGTACCTGTTGCCGAAAAATAAACTACAAGCACATCTGTACCTGTTTTTTTTGTATTCTCGGACGGTTGAGATTCATCCTTATTTTCTGATACAGACTCAATTTTATTGCCGTCTGAACTGTCAGCATTCTTTTTTGTATCAGACTGTGAAGTGCTGTTTTCAGCAACTGAATTAGTTGAATCTGAATTGGAGTTTACATTTTCAGGATTGCTGCTTTTTCCACAGCCGGTTATGGTAATGCAAATACAAACGATCATAAAGATCGCAGCAAATATTTTTACCCTTTTCATACAAGAAACCTCCGGTATTATTTCAGCTTGCAGTAATCCTCATCAGATACAGGCTCCAGCCACTCTGTTTTTCCATCTTCTACGGGCACTTCCACAGCAATATGAGAAAACCATGAATCCGCCGCCGCACCGTGCCAGTGTTTGACATTTGCCGGAATATTGATAACTGTTCCGGGTGTCATCTCTACTGCGTCCTTACCCCATTCCTGATACCAGCCTTTTCCGCCAACGCATATAAGCATCTGACCGCCGCCCTTTGCAGCATGGTGTATGTGCCAGTTATTACGGCAGCCCGGCTCAAAGGTAACATTGAACATCGGCACCTGCTCCATAGAAAGCGGAGCAAGATAGCTTTGTCCGACAAAATAATCACCGTAGGGATTCGGCTCGCCGATAGGGAAGAAGATAGTATTCTGATATTTGTCCTTTTCAGTAAGTACAGGCTGTTCCTCGTTCCAGATCTCCTTAGCCATACGGAACACCGCCCATCCCTTGGGCCAGCCTACATACATTGTCGCATGGGTGATGATCGCCGCTATTTCTTCCTTTGTCACTCCGTTTTTCTTTGCATTCATCAGGTGATACCCAAGTGATGAATCTGTGATACCCGATGCCATCAGCGATACAACAGTAATAATACACTTTGTCTTTACGCTTATTGCCTCTTCGTTCCATACCTCTCCGAAAAGCAAATCATCATTGAGGTGTGCAAACATAGGGGAGAAGTCACCAAGCTGCTCACGTCCTGCTGTCTGTACAATTTTCTCACTCATTTTAATTTTCCTCCTGTTCTCTGATATATTTTTTGTCAGAATCCGGTACTGCGCCCTCGTCTGACAGATAACGTTCTGCTCTCATTGTTAGATCATATTTATCTCTGAGTGCAGCTATAATTTCCATCATTTCTGAAGCATGATGTATATCCAGTGCCTGCTGATCCTTCCAGCTGTCGATAAGAAGAACCGTTTCGGGATCAGCCATAGAAATGAAATACTCGTACCGCAGGTTACCATCCTCCCTGCGGACAGCATCGGCAGTGCCTGAGTTTTCCATTTCTTCAGCAAACTTTCTTGCATTGCCGTTCTTTCCTGTATAATACAGATTCATTGTAATGCTCATAATACACTTACCCTCAGAGTACCTCACTCAGCCACTTTTTGATCTCGGTTTCTTTCGGTCGGTTGATCTGCTTACCTTTTGCCCATTTCACTTCACCGCTGACATTCTTATGCAGTGCTGTGTCGCTTCTGCCAACACCGCTGCCGCCGGAGGTACAGAAGGGAATGATCGTTTTTCCGCTGAAATCATAGCTTTCCAGGAAGGTTTCAATAATTCTGGGTGCAACTCCCCACCATATCGGAAAACCCACTATGATCACATCATAAGAAGCCATATCAGCAACCATCCCTGCGATTTCAGGTCTGGATGATGGGTCATTCATCTCCAGAGTGCTGCGGCTTCGTTTGTTCATCCAGTTAAGATCTGCGGAAGTATAGATATCCTTCGGTACGATCTCAAAGACATCTCCGCCTGAGATACGAGCAATCTCATCGCCCACTTTCTTTGTAACTCCGCTTGCTGAAAAAAACGCTACTAAAATTTTCTTTGACATATCATTTCATCTCCTTTTCCCACATACGGATAACATTCAGTTCCAGACTGTCGGCTACCCTTTCAAGCTCTGTGACCTCATCTGCTGTCAGAGCTACATTGCAGGCTTTGACGGCATCCTCTACCTGATTTTCCTTTGTTACACCGATGATCGGCAGAGTTCCCTTAGCAATAGCCCAGGCAACAGGGATCTGTGCTGCGCCTACATTGTATTTCTCTGCCAGTTTCTTTAATTCGGCATTCAGTATCTCCAGCTTATCAAGAACAGGATTATAAGTCTGCGCTCTTGCTGAACCCTCCGGCATAGGATGAGCAGTATCATATTTGCCTGATAGTGCTCCCTGCTCAAGTACCATATAAGCAAAGAAATAAATGTCGTTTTCCTTACAGTATTCCAGAATGCCGGAATCCTCAGAGGAACGGTTGATAAGGCTGTAATGGTTCTGAACGGCAGACAATTTCAAGCCATGTGCTTTCAGGATTTCATCAGCCTGCTTGATCTCTGCAAGGTTATGATTTGATACTCCAAGGAGCGGTACATTGTCCTTACCCTCAAAATACTTTGCCAGCTCCTCTGTCCAGTTCGGAGCATTCCAGACATTGTGTATCCAGTAGATATCAAAGCGGTCAAGCTCCATAAGATCAAGCTGCATTTCGATCATGTCCTTCATTGCTGTGGGTGAGGACGCATCTGCACACTGGGGTGTAAACTTATCTGACACGATCACAGACTCTCTCGGAAGATCCTTGATGAAGCCGGCTAAAACCTTTTCAGATGTTCCCATGCCGTAAGCATAGGCTGTATCCCACAGGTTAAGTCCGTTCTTCATCGCCGTGTCAAAAATCGGGCGGAGAGAATCCGCAGTATAATTGTTTCCAAAGGTTCCGTCATTTCCCCATGCTCATGCTCCAAGTGCGATTTTCGGTAAAGCTTTCATTGTTCTGATCTCCTTTATAGTATATTTTTATTTTATTCCGCACCAAGCAGGCCAAGAATACAATTCAGGGTCAGCTCATATACGGATTGATAGACATAATCTACACCTGCTTCTTCCATGGCAGTCCTCTGCTTATCAGTTACATAGGTGTAGGGATAAATGCCAAACATAAACGGGAAAAAGCGATAAATAAAATCCTGCTTCTGTGTCACGGTCATTTCCGGCACAAATTTATCTAAAAGCCGGCAAATACTTCCCATTGAAGCACCATACGATCTTTTAAATGATACTAAAAGCTCCTGACGGCTGTTTGCTTCCATATCGAAATGGTTTGTGGAAAGAAGCTTGAGAAGCTGCACACGCTCACTAAGTGACTCCGCTATTTTTTCGGCTAATTCTCTCCTTGTAAGACTATCGTTGTTCTCCAGAATTGCCCCAAGGCTTTCATTCCATCGGTCATATTCACGCTCAAACAGTGCAAGGAAAATTTCCTCTTTCGTATGAAAGTAGTTATATATAGATGTGCGGGTAAATGATGTTACTGCGCCGATTTCTTTCAGCGTAATATCCTTGAAGCTCATGGTTTTGTAAAGCTGTTCACAAGCATTTATGATTTCTTCTTTTCTTGCTGCGGTCAGCTCCGGTGATCCCTTTGGCATGGTGTCTTTCCTTTCTGTTATTTATTATGACATCGTGTCATTAAACTTATTATACACGTATTCTGACACAATGTCAATATATTTTTTTGTGAAATTTTAAATTAATAAACCTACAAGTATTCCACATTGGTAACACTCATAGGTTTAAAAAATATTGACGCATCTCAGGTCAATGAATGGCTATTTTAATGAATAGGCGAAGATAAACGATATACATGCCAGTTCATGATTACCCCGGAGGATCATCCGGAGTGCTTTGTATCGGCAGTGTGAGAATAAGAAAATAAAGTGCTTCCGGGTCTGCATTATTTGCCATTATATCATTCTTACACTTTGCAAACTGTCCGAAAAGCTGATCGTCAAGGTCGTTGCGGTCGGTCAGCACAACGATAGTCGGGCTGTCAAGTGCCTCCTGCAAGCCGTGAGTTACCGAAGTTGTTTTCATTATTAAAAACAGGCGGTATTCTTGCTGTTCAAATACCAATGCAGCGTGAACATCCCGTTCATCAAATTATCAATGAGCTTATAAATAAAAAAGCGTGGAATAGCAAGGTTACTGCAAGGCAGTATAACAATTTGAGTAGTGAAGAATACTTTGATGTACTTTCTTCATTATCAGACGAGTTTGAAATTTGGGAAACAACTTATTGTCACCGTATGCCTAACTATGAAAGCATCATTGAATGGTATAAGGGGACTGGATTAAGACCTTATCTTGAACAACTCTCCAAAACCGATAGTGAAATATTTATTGGTGATTTTCTTGAACAGTTAAAGCAAAAATACAAAGTTCAGGAGAATGGAGAAATAGTGTTTCGCTTTCCGAGATTATTTTTTATCGTTAAAAACACAAAAGGAAGATGATACTTATGGGAATGATATTCAAATTTGATGTCCTGAAAGCTCTGAAAGACAAAGGATACACAACATATCGTATCAGGACAGATAAAATATTGAGCGAGTCAACGGTACAAAAGCTGAGAAAATGGAAGCCGTTATCTTGGGAAAATATTGAAACACTTTGCAAATTACTGAATGTTCAGCCCGGAGAACTGCTTGAATATAAGCCTGACACAGCAGAAAACGTATAGCTTTTTCTTCTGACGGTAAAATGATATAAAAAAGAAGCCAACAGGGGACAGGACAATATGTCCTATCTGACCTGCTGACTTCTTAGCTTCTTAAATTATTCGTCTGAATACCATTATAAAAAGAGAATAATTGTTAATGGCTCACACAGAAACGAATAAAAAATTTCCGAAAGTTCGTTTTTAGTATTGACAAACAAAAAACGATGCGGTATCATTAAAATGTATGTTGAAAAAGTAAACACGAAAAGCCCATCGCTTAACTCGCAATTAAACGACAGGCTGACTCGCAAAGGTACTGATCCTACCTCTAACGAATTTCTGATGCCCAAACAGGCTTTCTATGCCTTTTGGATATACTGTGTCAAGTCAATGCCTTCTTGCGTGAACTGCTATGGTATTGGCTTGGCATAATTTTTTTGTTACACTTGCCTTTATGTCAGTGCATAGGCTTTCGTCTGTGTCCTGACATAAGAGTAAACAGTAATACCAAACACTCGCTTTACTCTTTCCCGACAACTGAATACATAACACAAGCGAAAATACAACGGTATCATAACAGTTTTGCCACGACACCAAACCTCATTGGTCGAGCGAGCCAACAGACTTCCTACTACCTGTTGCTACCTTGACTACTTGGTAAGGCTTACAAACCTGTTTAATACGATGTGGTGAAACCACCGGCGAGCACCCGACAGCACCCAACATCAGGATAAGATAGCCTGTGTTATTGAAGATAATCTTGGGTAGAAGATTATCTTCCGATAAAGGTATAAATCAGATTATTCTTATCGGAGGATAATCATACGGATTATACAACAACAAGGTAAGAAGATAAAACTCCTTACCTCACCGCTTTCATTTGGCAGGGGCAGAAGGACTTGAACCCTCGGCACGCGGTTTTGGAGACCGCTGCTCTACCAACTGAGCTATACCCCTAAATATTTTCTGCACTCTCTGGTGCTGTATTATCATAACACATCCGTTTTGTTTTGTCAAGCATTAATTTGTACTTTTTTATAGTTTTTTCAAAAAAAAATATTATGATTTGAGTAAATGCACTGTTTACTTTTAATAGGAAATGTGTTATTCTATATTGAGTGAGAAAAGTCGAAGAAATATCTGTTTGTTGTTTTTTGTAAATTATATTCTAAAAAAATAATTTGCAGGGACAATTTGGGGGCTTATTGATTTATGTTAAGAAAAAAAACAAATGTTAAAAACAGGATACAGTCTTTAGAGATAATGGTCATCACAAGTACTGTTCTGATAATCATAGGTATTATTTGTTCGTTTGTTATGGGTTCTGACAGAAACAGCGACAACTCTCAGCAGTCTTATTCTTCCACCCTTGCAAAGTCCAGCAAGGCTCGTCCTCAGGATGCTCAGACTTCTTCATATGACAGACTGATGAAAGCCGAATTCAAACTCAAATTTGCTGATAAAACAGAGGTCATAGATCAGAAACTTCTGTCTGAGTGGGTCAATGAAGAGAAAAACAGCAAGGGCAGGACAGAGTATCATATAAGCGAAGATAAACTAAAAGAGTATGTATCGGGTCTTGCAAAAAAATATAACACCTTTAAAGACTATATAACATTCAAGACAACCTCGGGAGATACCATTGATCTAGTAAACAAGAGTACCGGATGGATCTTAGATGAGGAATATGCGTTTGATGCTATCAAAGATATGATCAAAAAAATGAACAGTGTAAGTCTTGATCTGACCGATGAAAGCGAAGCAAGCAATAAGTGGTGGGCACGTATAGCTTCAAAATATACTCTCGAAGAGGGGTATGGCGATACTTATGCCGAAGTAAGTATCGATCAGCAGTATATGTGGATGTACAAAGACGGCAAGCTTGTTCTTGAATCGGATGTCGTTACCGGAGAACCCGAAGAGGGACATGAAACTCCTACAGGCGCTTTTGTTATCGGATATAAACAAAAGGATGCCAATCTTTATGATACGGATTATCTGATACGTGTCAGGAACTGGATATCATTCTATAACGATGTTGGTTTCCATGATGCCGAGTGGCAGACTAATTTCGGCGGAGATGTGTATACATACAATGGTTCACACGGATGTGTCAATATGCCGCTTGAGGCTGTCGATAAGCTTTATGATCTTACATATGAGGGTATGCCTGTTTTTGTATACTAAATTACATACATAAAAACTGCATTGTATTGTTTGTGTACAATGCGGTTTTTCGAATATTTACAGAAAAAAGTTCTCTGAATATAATAACAAAAATTCTGAAGCTTAAAATCATCCGTTCGTTTCAGATATTTTTTCAGCCCAAAGCATGAAAACTATAGTCATGCTTTGGGCTGATTGCTATACGTTTCGTGCTGAATATCAGCCGCCAACGATCATTTTAAGTTCATCCAGTCTGTCAGGGGTAGCCGAAGCCATAGAATTGTTTATGATTATTACATCTGTTATACCGTTCTCATCAAGATAATCCTTCAGATCAATCTTAGCAGAACGGAAGTCGATCATATGAGTTTCACTGTAAGTGAAGCATATGAATGGTGAAAAAGCATTACCATAGGATTCTTTAAGCACAGCGATCTTTTTTCCGTTGCCTTTGGGATTTTTTGCTACCATAAGAGGCTGATCTCCGCCAAGAAATACACCGTAAGCATTCTCGCCCTCTGCATAAGTATGCAGCAGGAGATAGTCATACGGATTTTCTCCATTCTCGTCATAACACTGACAGTCAATATCATAATCGGGGTAATAATACTCTACATAATCCTCTTTCAGATCATCTCTCTCGGAATACATTTTAAGTGTGCCTGTATAACCTTCGATTTTATCCGATTTAAGCTGATCCAGCTCTACGGGTGTGACTCCGGCAGCTTTTGTAAATGCTCTGTACGCATAGTACGCACCTAATCCTGTCCAGTGGTGGTCTGTATTGAAATAAAGATATTCATTTCTGTGATGAGCTATTTTATTGTAGGCATTAACGCCTGTTACATCAGCTGAATATGAAGTTACTATTTTTTCAAGATAATCCTTCTGTGAACTGAAAAGATCTTTGAATTTGTCGGGAAGATCAACCCCGGTATGTGTGGGGACAACCACATTATACAGAGTTATATTGCTACCGAGCTTCTTTTTGACATACGAAACAGTGTCAGCATATTCCTTGGCACTGTCATCTCCGCCGTAAAATGGTTCATATGCTACATTATTATAAATAAAGATATCATTTGACCATTCACCTTCATTATCAGGTGTAGGATCTTCAATCTCAGGCAGCGGACCGTCATCATCATCATTTTCTTCATTATCTGCAACTGCATCTTCCGCATTGGCTTTTTCCTGAGTATTATTCTCTTCATTATTATTTTCGATATCCTCTCCGGCGGACACGTCCTGTTCGGCAGCAGCTGTACTTGTATCGTCGGAAGTATTTTCTTCCTTTCCACATCCCGACAAAACAGCTGTTCCTATAACAGTTGTCACAAGCAATAAACAAACAAAACACTTTTTTGACAGCATAATATATTCCCTCCAGTTTTTATTTGCATAACATGAAACCTATTATAGCACATAATAAAAAAATAAACAATAACTTTCTTTTCAAAATCTGCATAATATATACTACACGGAGGAGAGGTGATTCTTATGGGATAACTGATCTCTATGTTTCTTCGGTAACTTATGCCATGAGGGGGCAAAAAATACTTTTATCTCACGGCATAAGGGCGAAGATCAAAAGAAATATCAATAAATCCAATAACTCCGGCTGCGGCTATGTCCTTTCCGTATCCTCAAAAGACAGTGCCCGAGCCGCCGAAATACTCAATGCCGAAGGCATCAGAAGCAGTAATCAGTGAATAATGAATAGTGATTGATTCTTTTGCTGAAACCGATGAGCATAAAGCTATCACTCGACAGAAAGTGATACTGCCATATACAATTATAGCGTTCCCGGGTTACGGATCCATCGTCACGCGGGGCAGATAAAGGGGGGAAATTATTTGATATATCTCGATAATTCTGCGACTACAAATCCAAAACCGATGTCTGTTATCTCTGCAAGTGAAAGGGCTGTCCGCAATTCCGCAAATCCGGGACGCAGCGGCCATATGCTTTCCGAAAATGCTGCAAGAACCGTGTACGAAACCAGAATGAAAGCAGCAGGATTTTTTGACTCGGCAGATGAAACACGTGTCATTTTTACGCCCAGCTGTACCTTTTCACTCAATACAGCAATAAAAAGCGTATTTAAAGACGGCGGTCATGCCGTAGTATCTTCACTTGAGCATAATGCAGTAATGCGGCCGCTTGAAAAGCTCAGGAATAAGGGAGTGACTTATACAAAGGCTGAGGTCTTTGCGGGGGACAATGATAAAACCGTAGACAGCTTCAGAAAAAGCATTACAAAAGAAACCAGAGCTTTTATCTGTACCCATGCCTCAAATGTTTTCGGTATAAAGCTTCCTGTTGAAAGGCTTGCTGCTCTTGCACATTCTTACGGATTGATTTTTATACTCGATGCTGCCCAGAGTGCAGGTATAGCTCCGATAAGTATGAACGATGGATACGATATAGTTTGTGCAGCGCCCCATAAAGGACTGTATGCCCCCATGGGTACAGGACTTATGATTCTGGGAAAAGATATTTCGCCTGATACTCTGATCGAAGGGGGAACAGGCAGCAATTCTCTTTCACCTGTCCAGCCGGAGGATCTGCCCGATAAATTTGAAAGCGGTACTCTTAACCTTTCAGGAATTGCAGGATTGGGTGCAGGTATTGATTTTGTGAAAAGCAAAGGGATAAACAGGATATCAGGGCATGAATTCAGTTTGATGAAAATGCTGTACAAAGCTCTTCTGACCAATAAAAGAATTATCCTTTATACAGAACTTCCCGAGCCTGATCATTATGTGCCTGTGCTCTCCTTTAATGCCGAAGGAGCGCACAGTGAAGAAACGGCAGAGTATCTTAAAAAATATGGAATTGCAGTGAGGGCAGGTCTTCACTGTGCGCCTTGCGCCCATGAAGCCTTCGGCACCACAGAAACGGGAACAGTTAGAATAAGCCCTTCTGCGTTCACTTCTCAGAATGATATTCGTACTCTTATCAGAGCAATATCGAAAATTTAGTTTATAGATGAGAGCTTGTAAATTAATGAGCAGCTAAAAAATGATGCCGTTCGTTTTTTACGGGAAATATGTCCGGCTATGGATCGGCATTGCAGTTCAGAGTTTATAGAAATCAGTCCCAAGCGTGGGAACTTGGATCCTTCACGCTCTGAGCCCTGATCTCTTAGCTCTGAACTGAAATACATATTTTTATAACTTTTTTCCATGATAATAACAATAAATTGTTTCGATTGATGAATAATAGTTACATCAGTTCCAATAATTCATTTTTATTAATAAAATACTATTGACAGATTGGCTTGCTGAGAGTAAAATAACTATATAGTTGTGTTCGGATTTGTATACATTAGCTATCAATACTTATTAAGAATAGTGAATAGTGGCGTTTGATAAACAGTTTAATTTAAAGTGTTTTGCAGCTCACGAATGAGGGCTTTTCGATTCGGAATTAATTACGTATCAATCACAATATAAAAATCCAGTTCTATTTACCTTCCGGTTTCCGCAATGAGATCAATTCCACTTTCCACTTTCCAAATTCCAAATTATTAATAAAATGGAGGTAATTCTGTGATCCCGGATTATAACAGAAGAAATGCAGCTAAGAACGGAAAAAATAAGAGGCTGCAAAGAACAAGGTACGGTAAACCTGCCCAGTCAAGAAGAGGAAAGCCGCGGCAGCTTGATAATTCCAAGCTTTTTGACAGAATAATGAAACCCCGTAAAATTTCTGACCAGCAGATCGGAGGGGAGGCTATTGCTATGAATACACCTGCATCTATGGAAACATCGGGTTTTAACGGTTTTTCCGATTCAAGAAGACATAACCAGAGTCAGGACAGAAAACGTGAGTTTCAGCCGAAATATCAGCCGAGAAATCAAAGGGGAGAATCTTCGGTAAAAATCACATTTCTGGGCGGACTTAATGAGATTGGTAAAAACATCACTTTGTTTGAATGTGATGACGATATGTTCCTGCTTGACTGCGGTATGGCATTCCCGGACGGAGATATGCTGGGTGTTGACCTTGTAATTCCCGATTTTACCTATCTTGAAAGAAATATGGATAAGATAAAAGGCCTTGTACTGACTCACGGACATGAGGATCATATCGGCGCTGTTCCTTATCTTCTCAAAAAAATGAACATTCCTATATACGGAACTTCTCTTACGTTGGGGCTTGTAAGCAGTAAACTCAAGGAGCATAATCTTCAGAGCAAAGCTAAACTCAATGTTGTGAAAGCAGGTCAGCGTATTAAGCTTGGTAAAATCTCGATAGAGTTCATTCATGTAAATCATTCCATCCCTGATTCTGTGGGACTTGCTATCCATACAAGCGCGGGTACTATAGTTCATACAGGCGACTTCAAGATAGACTGTACTCCTACGACCGGAGAAATGATAGATCTTTCAAGGTTTGCCGAACTGGGCAAACAGGGAGTTCTGGCACTCATGGCAGATTCAACCAATGCCGAAAGACCCGGATATACAATGACGGAGCAGAATATAGGTCATACCTTTGATATGCTCTTTAAAGAAGCAGAGAACTGCCGTATAATAATAGCAACCTTTGCGTCAAATCTGGGACGCATACGTCAGATACTCACCTGTGCGGAAAAGTACGGCAGAAAGGTAGCTTTCTCCGGACGCAGTATGATAAATAATATGACTATCGCTTCGGAACTGGGATATATTGACGTTCCTGAAGGGCTTGTTATAGATATAGATATGCTGGGTCAGTATACAAAGGATCAGATCGTTCTTATAACAACAGGCAGCCAGGGAGAACCTATGTCTGCGCTGTCAAGAATGGCATATTCAGATCACCGTAAGGTTGCTGTAGGACCGGATGATTATATAATAATTTCAGCTAATCCTATACCCGGCAATGAAAAGATGGTAAGTACTGTCGTTAATGAGCTTATGAAGCACGGATGCAAGATCGCATCCGAATCTATGTATGAGGTACACGTGTCGGGTCACGCCTGCCGTGAAGAACTGAAAATAATACAGGGTCTCACCAAACCAAAGTATTTTATACCTGTACACGGTGAACAGAAGCATCTTGTAAAACACGCAGAGTTAGCTATGAATATGGGTATGCCCAGGGAGAATATTTTTATCGGTGATATCGGAAATGTGGTGGAGCTTAGCAAGAGCGGCATGAAGCAGCTGCCGAGTATCCCGGCGGGTAAGGTGCTTGTAGACGGTCTTGGGGTCGGCGATGTAGGCAGTATAGTACTGCGTGACAGAAAACATCTGGGTCAGGACGGACTTATAGTTGTTGTAGTAACACTTGACGGCGCAACAGGAGAAGTTGTGGCAGGTCCGGATATAGTATCCAGAGGCTTTGTATATGTAAGAGAAAGTGAACCGCTGATGGAGAGTGCAAGAAATGCGGTGCTGAGAGCACTTGACAGCTGTGACCGTCAGGGAATACATGAGTGGAGCGTGATCAAGAATACCATCCGTGATGAGCTTTCAAAGGAATTGTATGATAAGACACGGAGAAGTCCTATGATCCTGCCGATAATCATGGAGGTATGATCCATATTCTGTGAACAGCAGAAATAAAGGTATGAAGTGGGTGTTTGGATTTGGGTAAACGTAAAAACAGCATATTTATAACACCTTTGTTTATTATACTTACCGTCACCATGTTTATCATGGCGATAGTATCGTATTGGTGGAATCACTATATTTTCGTTGCTGAGCTTATATTGGCAATTGCTGCGCTTGTAGCGGTATTTGTCAGTATGATGAACTATAAAGAGTATCTTGCGAGGATCGTAAATGATGCTGCAAATTCGGCAAGCGATATAAGCATTGAAAGAATCAACAGTATATCCATGCCTGTTGCGGTTTTGGGAGAACATAACGAAATAGTGCTTGTGAATGATATGTTCCGCAAGACTATGATAACAGACGAAGATCCTACGGGAGATTTTATAGAAAAATTCCTGTCAGACAGCAATCCTGATTCATTGTTTGATGAAAACGGTACTGATACGTATATCGGCGGGAAATGGTATATTGCATTTGCTGTGCGTTCAGGCGAGAGTCTTGTGGTATACTTTGTGGATGATAATACCTATAAAGTTAACTCTGATGAGTTTCTTGATTCAAAACCTGCTGTGGCACTTATTTCATTTGATAATAAAGAAGAGCTTGAAAGAGACAGGGAAGAAGGAGAAGCAAGCCGTATTACTGTACTTGTAGAAAGAGCAATAGCAGCATGGATCTCAAAGACAAACGGCTTTTACAAGAAAATATCAGGAGGAAGGTATCTTGCTGTCTTTGAAGAAAGAAGCATAAAGCAGTTTATTGAAGAAAAATTCAAGATACTCGAAGATATTCGGCAGATAGAAATAGATGACAGAATAAAAGCTACCATATCTATCGGAGTCGGCAGAGGCGGTTCTTCTTTCAAGGAATGTGAATACTGGGCAAGGCAGGCGCTGGATATGGCTCTCGGCAGAGGCGGAGATCAGGTGGCTATTAAGAAAAACGAAAGCTACCAGTTTTTCGGCGGCATCTCAAAGGGTATAGAAAAGCGTGATAAGGTAAGGACAAGGGTAATAGCTGCAACCCTTACAAATCATGTCAATAACAGCAGTAATGTCATAATAATGGGGCACCGTTTTTCCGATCTTGACAGTGTAGGAGCCTGTATTGGTATGTGGAGCGCAATGGTAAAGGGTCTTCACCGGAATGCCTATATCTGTATAGATAAGCAGAAAACTCTTGCAAAGCCTCTTGTAACAAGCTTTGAGAAGGCAGGATTTTCAAGTATTTTCAAAACCGAAAGCGAAGCTTATGATCTTATAGACGAGCATACTCTGCTTATAATAGTGGATACACATTCACCGAATTTTGTTGAATCAAAGGCTGTATACGAAAAATGCAGAAGGGTCGTTGTCATAGATCATCACAGAATGATGGTAAATCATATTGATAATGCGGTGGTCTTTTATCACGAACCATATGCGTCCTCAGCCTGTGAAATGACAACCGAGCTTGTGCAGTATCTTGGTGACTGTTCAATAAGCCGGCTTGAAAGTGAGGCGCTTCTTTCCGGCATTATGCTTGATACAAAGAATTTCGTTCTTAGAACGGGAGTAAGGACGTTTGAAGCGGCAGCCTTTTTAAGAAGCCGCGGCGCAGATACAGTTGAGGTAAAGCGTCTGTTCTCAAATTCGATAGATACATATAAAGTCAAATATAAGCTTGTCAGCGAAGCTGAAATATTTAACTATTGCGCAATAGCAAGCGCTGACAGCAATACACCGGATATAAGGATAGCGTCCGCACAGGCAGCGGATGAGCTTCTGGGAATAGAGAATGTCAAAGCCTCGTTTGTAATGTATAAAACAGGAAAGACAGTCAATATTTCAGCCCGTTCTCTGGGAGATCTGAATGTTCAGATAATAATGGAGGCTCTCGGCGGCGGCGGACATCAGACAATGGCAGCCTGCCAGCTTGAAGGTGTAAGTATGGAAGAAGCAAGAGAAAGACTTCTTTCTATAATCAACGAGCTTGAAATAAACAAAAAAGCCGACAGCAAAAAGGCAGCAGGAAAGGGAGAGGCAAAATGAAGGTAATACTTTTACAGGATGTTAAGGGTACAGGAAAAAAGGGAGATCTTGTTAATGTATCAGACGGATATGCAAGGAATTTTCTTTTTCCGAGAAAAATAGCAAGAGAAGCAGATGCTCAGGCACTTAATGAGCTGAAGAATGCCGAGCAGTCAAAGCAGTATAAGATAGAAACAGAAACAGCTCAGGCAAAGTCCAATGCTGAAAAGATCAATGGTAAGACTCTTACAATGTACGGTAAAGCAGGCAAGGGCGGAAAACTTTTCGGTTCTGTAACAAGCAAGGAAATTGCCGCCGAGCTCAAAAATAAATTCGGCATTGCAGTTGATAAGAGAAAAGTAGTGCTTGATACGGATATCAAGTCTTTCGGTACCTATAACTGCGAAGTAAAGCTTTATAACGGTGTTAGCGCCGTTATAAAAGTTATGGTAACAGAAGAAGGAACAAACTGACAAAGAACAGGCAGCAGATTTGGGAAGTATCTCAAATCTGTTGCCGTTATTAAATAAAACGGAGGTCGGAATATGAGCGAGGAATCACCTTCAGTATCATTGGACGGTCTTAATCTGCCGTACAGCGCAGAAGCTGAGCAGGCTGTGCTTGGCGCAGTGCTTCTCGACAGTGAGTGTCTTACCACCGTAATGGAAATACTGCCCACATCGGATTATTTTCATCTTTCAAATCATCGTATTATCTATCAGGCTATGATCGACCTTTTTACAGTCAGCAAGCCTGTGGATTTTATAACAATACTTGAGCAGCTGAGGAAAGAGAAAAATTTTGATGAAGGAAATACAAAAGGCTATATGCTCCAGCTTGCAGATATAGTCCCGTCTATCTCAAGAGTGCCCGAGTATTGTAATATAGTTAAAGAAAAGTTTCTTCTCAGAAGTCTGATAATTGCATCAAGAGAAGTAATAGATGATGCTGCAAGATCAGATGATAATGTAGATAAGCTTATAGATTCAGCGGAACAGAGGATCTTTGATATCAGGGATGATAAAAAGGTCAAGGGTCTTGAAAGGATAAATAGTGTTATTCTCGAAACTTTTGACAGACTTGATATGCTGAATTCTCCCGACAGTGACGCATATAAGGCACTTCCAACAGGCATTTCTGCCCTTGATAAGACAATAACAGGGCTTAACAAATCTGACCTTATCCTGCTTGCAGCGCGACCCGGTATGGGTAAGACAAGCTTTGCCCTTAATATAGCAAAGCACGTAGCTGTAAAAGCAAAAAAACGTGTAGCCTTTTTTTCTCTTGAAATGTCGAAGGAACAGCTCGCCTCACGTTTGCTTTCAACAGAAGGATTGATAGAAGGTACTAAACTGCGTACAGGAAAGCTTGACGGAGATGAATGGACAAGACTCATTGAAGCGGGAGATATTCTCAGCAAGACAGAGATGTATCTGGATGATACACCCGGTATTACAGTACCGGAAATGAAGGCAAAAATACGCAGACTTCGCTACGTTGACCTGATAATAATAGACTATCTTCAGCTTATGAAAGCGTCAAGAAGAATAGATAATCGAGTTCAGGAGATATCGGAGATCACAAGAAATCTCAAGATCATGGCGAAAGAATTTAATGTACCTGTAATCACTCTTTCCCAGCTGTCACGTGCAAGTGAACAGAGAGCAGAGCATGAACCGCAGCTGTCCGACCTGAGAGATTCGGGTTCGATCGAGCAGGATGCGGATATTGTGCTGTTTCTATATCGTGAGGGTTACTATCAAAGCACAAAACAAGGCAGCAATCCCGAAAATGTGGATATGAACAGCGGTCAGTGTATAGTTGCCAAAAACCGTCATGGTGAAACACGAAGTGTACCTCTGCATTGGCAGGGTGAGTTTATGCGATTTACGTCACAGGAGTTGAGCCGTGGAGAATAAAGCCAATAATACTATCCAAAAATATAATATGCTGAGTTACGGCGACTGTGTAGTAGTAGGTCTGTCAGGCGGAGCTGATTCGTGCGCCCTGCTGCAATATCTTACGACTATCAGAGAAAAGCTGTCACTGAGAATAATAGCCTGTCATATAAATCATATGATAAGAGGGGAAGAGGCAGACAGAGATGAGGACTTTTCAAGGCAGTTGTGTGAATCCCTCGGAGCAGAGTTTCGTTTGCTTAAAATAAATGTTCCCGAGCAGGCACGTCTAAGAAAAGAAAGCACAGAAAAATGTGCAAGGGATATCCGCTATGAATTTTTCTTTGAAATTGCGGAAAAATATGATGCAAAAATAGCAACTGCCCATACAGCCTCAGACAATGCTGAAACCGTCTTATACAACCTTACACGGGGGAGCGGTATAAATGGACTCTGCGGTATTCCGCCTGTAAGAGGTAGGATAATACGCCCGCTTATAGATGTTCTAAGAGAAGAAACCGAAAAGTATTGTGTTGAAAATAAAATTAATTATGTCAATGACAGCACAAATTCCGGTGATGAATATACAAGAAATAAGATCAGGCATAATGTTATTCCCGTTCTCAAAGAGATAAATCCTTCTGTTATTGTTAATATTTCAAGAATGACGGATAATATGAGGTGTAATGCAGAATACCTTTACAGACAATCAGAGAAGTATCTTGAACTTTGCTTGGTTTCAGTAAAAGATAAAACTTATAAAGCTGAATTACTTTACACGTGTGACGATGCAATTTTTGCACGGATTATTTCCATATTAACAGCAGAATACAGCTTCATCCCTGAGGCTGAACACATAAAGCTGATAAGAAATATCTGTAAAAACGGCGGAGAGGTTCAGCTTAGCGCTGATCTGTATGCGGTGTGCAGACAAAAGCTTTTCAGGATCACAAGAAAGAGTAAACCCGACAGAGCTTTGGAAGTGCCTTTACAAATTGATGATGATATTGTGATAAATAACAAAAAAATTTCACCTGAAATTTTCACTATGTCTGAATTCAACAATGCTGAAAAAAATCCCGATTTTGTGTTTATTAATTCGGGGGATTATGATACAATATGCAATGAAGCTGTTTTCAGATATAGAAGAAGCGGAGATCGCTTTTCTCCTGCGGGCAGAGGTGTTACAAAAACTGTAAAAAAGCTTTTTATAGAAATGAGGATCCCTGCGGAAAAACGTGACAGTATACTTCTGCTTGCTGATGGTAATGATATAATATGGATAGAGGGAGTTGGCTTTTCCGACAGATACAGATGTAAAAAAACAACGAAAAATGTCATGTATTTGACTGTTTCAGAGATGGATCCGAAAGGAGATCGGAGTTTATGAATCCCGATATAGAAAAAATTCTCTACAGTGATGAACAGATTGACAGGATATGCTGTGAAATTGCGGAGAAGATAAGGAAAGATCATACAGGGAAGGATATAGTTTTTGTTTGCCTTCTCAAAGGCAGCATAATGTTTTACGCTGACCTTGTAAGGAAGGTCGGACTGCCGTGTCAGCTTGATTTTATGGCGGTTTCCAGTTATGGAAGCGGCGCTGTTTCAAGCGGCAGAGTAAATATTAAAAAAGACATTTCCTGTGATATAAGCGGAAAAGATGTTATAATAGTTGAGGATATCCTTGACACAGGCAATACGCTTAATTACATAAAGGGCTATCTTGAGGAGAAGTCGCCGGCGTCAGTACAGATCTGTACGTTGTTTGACAAACCCGCAAGAAGGAAAAAGCCTGTTTCTCCCGATTATACAGGAGCAGTTATAGACGATCTCTTTATTGTAGGATATGGTCTGGATTACGATGAAAAATACAGGTATCTGCCGTATGTGGGAGTTCTTAAACCCGAAATATACAGCAGCTGATTCATAGATAATAGTTATTACAATGAGCTTTAAGAGTAAATAAAACATAAGGAGTGATTATATTTTGGATAACAAAAAAACCATCCGAAACCTACTTATTTATCTTGGTATACCGATAGTGCTTATAATCATTGTTTCGGTATTTTTCTCTATGCAGCCTAAGGAAGAGAAACCAACTTCCGAGATCATTTATCTTTTCAAGGATCAGCAGGTCAAGGAGTATACCCTTGACTTTGGTACGGGTGATCTTACAATCAAAAAGACCGATAACAAGAAGATAGAAACATCTGTTGCAAGCATATCGCTGTTTCTTGATTCCGTTGAGCCCTATGTTCAGCAGTATAACGAAAAAAACAAGGAAGCTCCCATGAAGTTCAACTGGAAAAAGGCGACGGATAATTCCTTCCTTCTCAGCCTTCTCCCCGAAGTTGTACTTATAGTGTTGTTTGTGGTAGTGTGGCTGTACTTCATGAAACGGCTCAATAACGGCTTCGGCGATTTCGGCAAGACTATGGGATTCGGAAAGGCGAATATCAAGAGCGTCAAGGATGAGAACAGGAAAACAACTTTTGCAGATGTAGCGGGAGCTGATGAGGAAAAGGAAGAGCTCAGAGAGATTGTTGAATTTCTCAAAGACCCGAAAAAGTATAATGAGCTTGGCGCAAGGATACCGAAGGGCGTACTTCTTGTGGGACCTCCTGGTACAGGTAAGACATTGCTTGCAAGAGCTGTTGCAGGTGAGGCAGGCGTACAGTTCTTCTCTATCTCAGGTTCTGATTTTGTAGAAATGTATGTAGGTGTAGGCGCATCAAGAGTAAGAGACCTTTTTGATCAGGCAAAGAAAAGCTCACCCTGTATTATATTTATAGACGAAATAGATGCAGTAGGCCGCCAGAGAGGCGCAGGTCTGGGCGGAGGTCATGACGAGCGTGAACAGACATTAAACCAGCTGCTTGTTGAAATGGACGGATTCGGTGCAAATGCGGGTGTTATAATGATAGCTGCCACAAACCGTCCCGATATACTGGATCCGGCGCTTATGCGTCCGGGCAGATTTGACAGACAGGTAATAGTCGGCAGACCCGATATCAAGGGCAGAGAAGAAATACTCAAAGTCCATGCGAAAGGCAAGCCTCTTGCTCCTGATGTTGAACTGAGAACAATAGCAAAATCCACAGCCGGCTTTACCGGTGCGGATCTGGAGAACCTTCTCAATGAAGCAGCGCTTCTTGCTGCCAGAAAAGATCTTAAAGCTATCACAATGACAGAGGTAGAAGAGGCTACTATAAAGGTAGTTGTAGGTACAGAAAAGAAATCAAGGGTAATGACCGATAAAGAGAAAAAGCTTACTGCTTATCATGAGGCAGGTCATGCTATAGCAACCTACTACAGCCCGACTCAGGATCCTGTTCATCAGATATCCATCATTCCCCGAGGCATGGCAGGCGGATTTACAATGTCGCTGCCGTCGGAAGACAGGACTTACCGTTCAAGGAATGAGATGCTTGAAGAGATAGTTGTTCTGTTGGGCGGACGTGTTGCGGAAGCGCTTATTCTGGGAGATATTTCTACAGGCGCGTCAAATGATATTGAGAGAGCTACAAATCTTGTTTTCTCAATGATTACGAAGTACGGCATGAGCGAAAAGCTCGGTCCTATAACCTACGGACAGAGTGACGGAGAGGTATTCCTCGGTAAGGAGTTCGGTCAAAACAAGACATATTCCGAAGAAACAGCTGCAAAGATAGATGCTGAAGTAAAGGAATATATAACAAACGGTTATGCGAAAACCGAACAGATACTCAATGATCATATGCCAGAGCTTCACAAGGTAGCCCAGTTCCTTTTTGAACATGAAAAAATGTCGGGAGAACAGTTTATCTGCGCAATGGAAGGCAAAGAGATTCCTGTTGATGAAGATCCCGAAGATACAGACGAAGCTGACGGCGATGTTGAATATATCTGATTTGTAAAAAGCTCAGGCGTAACAAATACAGGCTTTTTCACAATGCTGCAAATATGTTTTGACAAGTGAATCAGTCAATATGCTTAATTACGAATTAAAAAACAGTTCCGTGTTTTTACAAGGAGTGCTTCCGATGCACTCCTTGTGTATTATATAGACGTGGATTTATCGGAAAAAATCGGAGGGATAAAATGGCATTCAAGAAAATAATTGTCAGGGGCGCAAGAGAACACAATCTGAAAAATATAAATGTGGATATCCCGAAGGATAAGCTTGTTGTAATGACAGGTCTTTCAGGTTCGGGAAAGTCTTCACTTGCCTTTGATACGCTTTATGCGGAAGGGCAAAGAAGGTATGTGGAGTCTCTGTCATCCTATGCAAGAATGTTTCTGGGGCAGATGGATAAGCCGGATGTGGACAGTATAGACGGTCTTTCTCCGGCAATATCAATAGATCAGAAAACCACATCAAAGAACCCCAGATCTACTGTAGGAACTGTAACGGAAATATATGATTATCTCAGACTTATGTATGCAAGAATAGGCGTACCCCATTGTCCTGTATGCGGCAGAGAGATAAAACAGCAAACAGTGGATCAGATAGTGGATAAAGTAATGATGCTGCCTCAGCGGACAAAAATTCAGGTTCTTGCCCCTGTAGTAAGGGCAAAAAAAGGTATGCACCAGAAAGAGCTTGATGCTGCATCAAAAAGTGGGTTTGTCCGTGTCAGGGTAGACGGAATAATATATGATCTTTCCGAAAAGATAACTATTGAGAAAAACAAAAAGCATGATGTGGATATCGTTGTTGACAGACTTGTTATAAAGGATGATATACGCTCAAGACTTGCTGATTCCATCGAAACTGCGTCAAAGCTTGCGGGGGGACTTACAATAATCTCGGAAATCGGCGGAGGGGATACGCTTTATTCACAGAATTATGCCTGCCCCGAACACGGAGTCAGCATTGATGAACTCAGTCCGAGAATGTTTTCGTTCAATAATCCCTATGGTGCTTGTAAGAAATGTACGGGTCTGGGAGTTTTCATGAAAATCGACCTGAACCGAATAATACCCGATATGACAAAATCCGTAAGACAGGGTGGAATAAAGGGCAGCGGCTGGGCAATGGAAGGCAGTACTATTGCCACAATGTATTTTGAAGCGCTGGCAGAGAAATATAATTTTTCCCTTGACGAACCCCTTGAAAACCTGTCGGGTGAGATAATAGACATTCTTCTTTACGGAACGAAGGGTGAAAAAATAACGGTACACAGAAAAAGCGAATACGGCAGCGGTACTTATAAGACTGAATTTGAGGGTATAGTGAATAATCTTGAAAGACGTTTCCGTGAAACACAAAGCACCTGGATAAAGGCAGAAATTGAAAGCTATATGTCGGCAGTGCCCTGTGATGAGTGTAAAGGAAAAAGACTTTCCCCCGAAAGTCTTGCGGTAACTGTGGGAGGAATGAATATAAGCGAGTTCTGCGATATGTCTGTAGGGCAGGCGCTTGATTTTGTAAAGCATTCCGATCTTTCGGAGAGGGAAAAATTCATAGCAAAGGCCATAACAAAGGAGATAGACAGCAGATTGAGCTTTCTCAGCAGTGTAGGGCTTTCATACCTGACGTTGTCCCGTTCGGCAGGAACACTTTCGGGAGGAGAAAGCCAGCGTATAAGACTTGCCACACAGATAGGATCTTCTTTGTCGGGAGTTTTGTATATACTTGATGAGCCAAGTATAGGTCTGCATCAGAGGGATAACGATAAGCTTATAAATACCCTGAAAAATCTGAGGGATCTGGGCAATACTGTTGTGGTAGTAGAACATGACGAAGACACAATGTATGCAGCCGATCATATAATTGATATTGGTCCGGGAGCAGGAATACACGGGGGCGAGCTTGTATGTTCGGGAACAATAGATGAAATAAAATCCTGTGACCGTTCCGAAACGGGACTATATCTCAGCAGAAAAAAATATATTCCCGTGCCGCCCGAAAGAAGAAAGGGCAATGGCGCTGTGCTTTCGGTAAAGGGGGCATATCAAAACAATCTGAAGAAGATCAATGTAGATTTTCCCTTGGGCAAATTCATTTGTGTAACCGGCGTATCAGGTTCGGGCAAATCATCACTTGTCAATGAGATACTGTACAAGCAGCTTGCTTCCGACTTGAATAAAGCAAGACCTGTTCCCGTAAAATGCAAGAAAATAACAGGCATAGAAAACCTTGATAAGGTCATAGATATAAACCAATCGCCTATCGGACGCACTCCAAGATCAAATCCTGCCACATACACAGGTGTATTCACAGATATCAGAGAGCTTTTTGCTTCGACAAACGAGGCAAAGCTGAGAGGCTACAATTCGGGTCGTTTTTCGTTCAATGTCAAAGGCGGACGCTGTGAAGCCTGCCAGGGTGACGGTATAATCAAGATCGAGATGCACTTTCTGCCGGATGTATATGTACCCTGTGAAGTCTGCGGCGGTAAACGTTATTCAAGAGAAACGCTTGAAGTAAAGTACAAGGGTAAGTCGATCTATGATGTTCTAGAGATGACAGTTGAAGAGGGCTGTGAATTTTTCTCTAATCAGCAGCGTATATATAATAAGCTTAAAACCCTTAAAGACGTAGGACTGGGTTATATAAAAATAGGTCAGCCGTCGACAACTCTTTCGGGCGGTGAAGCGCAAAGAATAAAGCTTGCCACAGAGCTTTCAAAACGTTCTACGGGAAAAACCGTATATATTCTTGACGAGCCTACAACAGGACTTCATATAGCAGACGTACACAGACTTATAGATGTACTTCAGAAGTTTGTTGACGGAGGAAATACGGTCATAGTAATTGAACATAATCTTGACCTGATAAAAACAGCAGATCATATAATCGACTTGGGACCTGAGGGCGGTGACGGCGGGGGAACGGTAATTGCCTGCGGAACACCCGAGGAGGTAATGAACTGCGAATCCTCATACACAGGACAGTACCTGAAACGCTCACTTTGTTCGCTCAATGAATAATGAATAATGAATAGTGAATAGTGAATAGTGAAAAATAAACGGTAACTTCACACTCCACTCTTCACTCTTCACACCATAATAAAGAAGGGGGCGTCTGTGGAAAAATGTTCGGGTATTTGCAGCCCTGTAAAGATGAAATGAAAATAAAGGAATACAGGCTTTATAAAAGTGTGTACTGCGGGTTGTGCCGCAGTTTGTCAAGAGAATACGGGCTTATTTCAAGCTTGACGCTGAGCTATGACTGTACGGTGCTTGCAATGCTCTATATAGCTGTAAACGATGAGAAATACTGTGTGAAGAAAGGCAGATGTACTGTAAATCCGCTGAAAAAATGTCCTGTCTGCGAAAGCGGGGGAGATGCTTTCCGTTTTGCAGGAGCTGTATCTGTAATAATGACATATTATAAGCTGAAAGATACCATGCTTGACAGCGGCTTCTTTAAAAAGACTGCTGCTGTGATTCTGAGGCTGATATTCCGAAGAAATTACAAAAAGGCAGCAAAAGCCTTTCCGGAAATAGACAGGCTGACAGATGAGATGATGCAGAAGCAGACGGCTGCGGAAAAGAACAATGCAGGCATAGACCCTGCCGCAGACCCTACGGCAGTTCTGATAAAGCAGCTTTGTTCCATGATCTTACCCGGGAAAGACCACAGGATGGAGGTTTTCGGATATTATGTCGGACGCTGGATATATCTTATGGATGCAGCAGATGATTTTGAGAAGGATATAAGGCGCGGCAGCTTCAATCCGTTTTTACCAAAGCATGACGGAGATCTGAAGAATACTATGAGTTATTGCGAAGAAGTTCTGAATATGACTGCTGCACAGATGATACTTTCTTATGAACTGCTTGACATATATTGTTTCAAGGATATACTTGACAATATCATATATGAGGGTTTATCATATCAACAAAAGAAATGCACAGAAAATAAGATGAACGGAAAATCAAAACACAGGCATGATGACCCAGATATTTGATGAGGTAAGAGATTATGGACAGTGAATACAGTTTTGAACGTGTACAGCAGCTGCTTGATGAAGGAATGAATGAAGAAGCGGAAAATATGCTTATGGCCTTGCAGACTGATCCCGATAAGGGAAGATGGCATTATCTTATGTCAAAGGTTTATATGAATAAGGGATGGCTTGAGTATGCAAATGAAAACGCAGGCAAAGCTGTTGAGTATGATCCGGAAAACTCAGAATATACAAGCTATCTTGACAGCATTAATTTAACCCGTAAACAGGAAGATAAAAAATCAATGCCCAAAAGGGCAGTCGGATGCTGTGCCGATGGTCTGAATTGTATCAAATGCTGCAGTTCATGCAGCGATTGTTTAGGCGGTCTGGCGTAAGTATAAGATAATTCCGGGAATATTTAAGTAACACCGATAAGTCCGAATCGATAAAATAAGCCGCACAAAAAAGTCTGCGGCTCGCCGGAGAAGAGCCGGGAGAATAGAATTACCCCTCAGGAGGAAACAGATGAACGATCCTTACAGAATACTTGGCATATCACCTGATGCAACAGATGATGAGGTAAAAAAAGCATACAGGGCGCTTGCGAAAAAATATCACCCTGATAGATATCAGAACAGTCCTCTTGCACAGGAAGCTTCCGAAAAAATGAAGGAAGTCAATGCTGCCTATGAAGAGATACTGAGAATGAGAAAGAACGGTGAAAAGGCATCTTATCAGTCATCCTACAGCGGTACATATTCGTCATCATCACGCTATTCGGATGTCAGGATAATGATAAATAACGGAAGATTTGAAGATGCAGAGGATAAACTCAGCAGCATACCGCCCTCTGAGCGTACCGCAGAGTGGTACTATCTTATGGCTATAATATCATATCATAAGGGATGGCTTGAAGAAGCATATAACTATGCTTCGGCAGCCTGTCGTCTTGACCCGACGGACTCGGAGTACAGTTCTTTCTTTAATCGGGTACGCAGACAAAGAAGCGGAGATTTCGGCACAGGGTACAGTACCCAGGGAACAGCAGGTTGCTGCGACGGCGGATGCTGTGAAATGCTTTCGTGTATGCTTTGCAGCGATTGTCTTTGCAGAAGCTGCTGTAACTGATTTTATGGAGTAATAATATGCAGCAATCTAAAAAAACAGCTTACGGAGGAATTGCAGCTGCACTTACTGCCGTAATGCTTATTGTTACAGGATATACCTCTTACGGATGTTATGCGGCAGCAGCTCTGGGAGGTATAATTCTTTTGTGCTTCTCATACAGAATAGGCAGGCGTTATGCTCTGACGTCCTATGCCGCTGCCGCTATAGTTTCATTACTTTTATGCAGTGATAAAAGCGGTTCTATGCTTTTTCTTACATTTGCCGGTTATTATCCTGTTGTCAGAAATAAGCTGAATGAGATCAAGCCGGCTGTATGGAAGATAGTACTGAAATGCCTTGTTATATTTTCGGGCGGGGCGCTTTACACCGTGGCATTTTTTTTTACAGCCGGTATTCCTGAATTTTTGTCAGGAAATAACAACATTGTAATATGGTCTGTAATGCTGCTTGGATGTATCATTGTCTTTTTAGCGTACGAAGCTTTGCTTGGTATTTTTGAAAAGCGTTATAAAGAAAGAATCTGTACCCTTATGAAAAAATTTCTGAACTGATCCCACCGGAACTCGGATGTGAGCTTCGCAGCTCAAAGCAATATCTTAAAGCATGGCATTTCAGGTTGTCAGGGTCGTCAACCTCGTCATTGAGCCAAAGAATATAAACTAAAAACTATGAGTTTGCATAATAAAAATTCAATTTTTTGGTTAACTGATGTGCCTTTACAATATAATGTTCACCACTAATTTATACAAAATGTCAATTGAAAAAATATTAAAATAAGTTTATACTTATTACAAGTATATAGGTATTTTTGTTTCGATGTTGTAACTATTAGTTTGTATTGTGGGAAAGGAAGTGTAACCGTTGGGATCAAAAAACGGTTCTGAAAGTGTCCTGAAAAAGATGGGCATGATGTCGAAAAATGTCAGACGAGCAATTGCTTTGTTTTCAGCAGCTGCTGTAATAGGTACTTTTGTGCCTTTTGCAGCTTTTTCATCTGTATCTATTGTCGATGCAGCTGCGCAGACTGCTGTTTCTGCAAGCACAACTGCTGAGCTTAATGTCAGAAGCGGTGCAGGACTATCTTACAGTGTTGTAAAATGTATAGGTAAAAATTCATCAGTCACAGTGATCGAGCGTGTGGACGATAAGTGGCTGAAAGTAAAAACATCCGATGGAACTGTCGGTTACTGTAATTCGGATTATCTCGATATCAAAACCGACGCAAAGGCAGCTACTTATCTCAATCTCCGCAAGGGTCCGAGAACGAACTATCCTTCTGTCAGAACTCTTGTTCCGGGGACAAAGATGGATATCCTTCGTTTTTACGGTAAGTCATGGATGAAGGTCAGACTTGCAGATAAAACAGAGGGATATGTATGTACAGATTATGATTATATTACATATGTGTCGAATAATTCTACTGATTCAAAGGTAAAGGTGGATTCATCACAGAATACGTCAACACCTTCATCCGCAACTGTAACTATTTCTGCCTCAAGTAAGCAGCTTGAAGTAGGCAAGACACTTACGCTTACAGCTAAGACTACGTCGGGCGGAACTTTTACATGGAGAAGCTCGAATACGACTGTTGCCACAGTCACAAGCAAGGGCGTTGTTACGGGTGTTAAAACAGGTGTTGCCAAAATAACTGCAACTGACAATAAGTCAAATAAGGTGGTCAGCTGTAATGTTGAAGTGGTAAAGACTCTGATCTCATCAATAAGCCTGACTGCCACAAGCGGAACACTTACGGTCGGTCAGACTCTGCAGCTGAGTCCGAAAGTGACTCCTACAGGATCAAAGGTCGCTTACAAAACTTCATCAGGCAGTATAGCGGCAGTAAGCTCAAGCGGACTTATAACCGCAAAGGCTGAAGGAAGCTGTACTATAACAGTGTATGACCCCAAAGGCGGTTCGGCAAAAGCAACGTACAAGCTTACGGTAAAGAAGAATAGCAGCGCAGCTGTAACATTGTCGTCATCTTCTGCAACTGTAAAGCTGGGTGCATCTGTGAAGCTTACCGCTAAGATCACAGGCGGCACAGGTGTAACATGGTCATCGTCAAACACGAATGTTGCTGCTGTCAGAAATGGAGTAGTCAGCGCTATTTCTCCGGGCACTGCAACCATAAAGGCTACAGATTCAAACGGAACTGCGTCTGCGAGCTGTAAGGTTACCGTTACATCTGTTTCAAGCAGCGGACTGAGCCTTTCCAGGACATCTGCTACTTTAACGGCAGGAAAGACGCTGTATATACAGGGCAACAACAGCGGCAGAACAATCTGGTGGAATGTCAGCGATACCAGTATAGCTTCAATAAACAGCGATGTTTCGACATATAACAAGGGCTTTATCGTTGCAAAGAATCCGGGTAAGGTATCTGTTACATATACGGACGCATCAGGCAACAGGGCGGTTTGTACACTTACTGTCTATGAAGCCGAGCCGATACGTTTTACATATTCATCACCTAATTCTGCGGTCAAGAATTCAAATGTAAGCCTTATAGCTATTACCGATAAAAACCGCACTGCTGTAGCGTTCGAGGTCAATGAAAACGGCAAAACTGTAACTGTCACTGCTGACAAGAAGGTTTCAGACGGAAATACCTATGTATGGACAGGTACTTACAAGACAAAGTCAGCAGGAACGTTTACATATTCCGCGATGTCCAAGAAAACAGGAAGCGGAGCATGGAAGACCTGTGATGATGGTAAGGCAGATATCTATGTTACAGATAAAACCGACAAGAAAACTACTGCTGTAGAAAAGCTTCGTGCAAGTGATGAGGTAATAAAGTTTATCGGAGAAAAGGAAGGCTTTGTGCCTAATGTTGTACCCGATCTGCTTGCGAATAATATACCGACTCTCGCACATGGTTATGTTGTATGGGAAGGCGACAAGTTCTATAACGGACTTACAAGAAACGAGGGCTATGCGCTGCTTGTTTCGGCAGTAAATAAAGAGAATTATGCAAGAGATGTAAACAATATGCTACTGAATAACAGTGTAAGATTCAATCAGCAGCAGTTTGATGCTTTGGTGTCATTCTCTTATAATCTTGGAACCGGGTGGACATATTCTTCTGATCTGAAGTCGCTGCTCCTTAATTCCTACGGGACTATAACTACAACTTCGGGAAAAACTACGGCTACTGTAAATGTAACCGACAGCCTTAATCTGAGAGAGAGTTATACGACCAATTCAAAAGTGCTTGAAGTTCTTATGCCGGGAGAGACTGTTACTCTTGTAAGTACGCAGAAGTATAACAGCATATGGTATAAGGTAACAACAAAAAGCGGCAAAACAGGCTATTGCAGTGGTACGTATCTGATAATAAACGCACCGGGCGGCACAGTCAGGGATCTTAATTATGTGAATAAAAATGCTCTGATCAACGAACTTCTTGCATATCATCATGCAGGCGGTCAGTGCTATTATGGCTTGCTTTACAGAAGAGCTGATGAGCTTGAGATGTTCCTTTACGGCGATTACAAGTCAGACGGCAGCTCAAATAAATACGGTTTCCCGAGTCCGTATTGTTTATCATTCTGATTGATACAGAGAGCAGTTAAAATGCTGCTCTCTGTTTCGATGTTATATAATCAATGAGGTGAATAATAAATGAATAACATGAAAACTGGTTTTATAGGTGCAGGAAATATGGCAACAGCCATTATAAACGGTATCCTCAGACAGAAGGCAGAGAAGCCCGAAAACATATTTGTTTTTGATCTTGATGAGAATAAGCTCAGGACTATGGGTGAGAAGGGAGTAGGTACCCTGACTTCTTGCAGAGAGCTGACAGAAAAAAGCGATATCATAGTTTTAGCCATAAAGCCTCAGAATTATGATGAGGTCCTTGAAGAGATAAGGGATGAAGTTGACAGTTCAAAGACATTCGTGACAATAGCAGCAGGTATTTCTATAGATTATATAAGAAACAGATTAGGTACAGATGTGCCGGCAGTCAGGGTAATGCCGAATACTCCTCTTCTTTTAGGAAAAGGTGCTACTGCCATGTGTCAAAGCGAAAATATAGACAAAGATATTTTTGATAAGATCTATAATATGTTTGCACTTTCCGGAGATGTGGCTTTGCTCGATGAATCCCGGATGAATGCGGTAATAGCTGTGAACGGCAGCAGTCCGGCATATATCTATCTTTTTGCAAAAGCAATGAGAGATTATGCTGTATCTGTAGGTATTGATGAGAACACCGCAATGAAGCTTATTTGCAAGACATTTGAAGGTTCGGCAGAGATGCTTCGCTCAAGCGGAGATACTCCCGACCAGCTTATTACAAAAGTATGTTCCAAGGGCGGTACAACTATTGAAGCAATGAATGTGCTGAGGGATAATAAAGTTGAAGAAACCATTATTAATGCTATGAAGGCCTGCACTAAAAGAGCAGAGGAGTTAGGGAAATAATTGCCAAAGTAAAGGTTTATTTTTCGTGTGCTGTGCTGTTTTTCCCAAAAATTTAAAAAAGTATGTCCAAAAACAAAACGATTTCTTGACGTGAACTGTAAAATATCGTATAATCAAATTATAGGGTATTATATCTCCCTGATTGGTATATCAGGAAATTTGTTATGTATATGGAGGATAGTATTATGTATTGTAAGTCATGTGGTGCAGCTATGGAAGATTCATTCCTTGCCTGCCAGATGTGCGGTGTAAAAAGGGGAATAGGCAGGGCATTCTGCGAAAAATGCGGCAGTGTAAGGCAGTTCGGCGCTGATTTCTGTGAAGAATGTGGTAATAAGTTTTCCGATGATGATCAGCAGGCTGCTCCTGTAACTAATGTTCCGATATCTCAGCAGACCCCTGCTCAACAGTTTGAAAGTGCTGCTGCAATGAATAATTCTCAGTTTATGCCTGAAAAGAAATTCTGCCGCAACTGCGGAAGTCAGGTTATGAGTACTCAGGCTGTTTGTACGAAATGCGGAGTAAAAGTAGGCGATGGAAAGGCTTTTTGCCCCCATTGCGGTGCCGCTGTAACTAACCCCGAACAGATTGCCTGCACAAGCTGCGGAATGAGTCTGAAATCTGTGTTTAACGTTGGCGATTATCTTAATAAGTTTGCCAACAACTTTACCGATTCATTTAAGGATAAAGATGTGTTGACTATACTTCTTGATTACGGTGCATATCTTTTGAGTTTTTTGACATTTATATTCTCATTCCTTCCTTGCTGTTTTGTTTCGGTTTATCTTTTTGGTGTTTCGAGTTCCGAGAGCTTCAGTATATGGAATATGAGCGGTTTCTGTGGTTTTCTTTATCTCCTTGCTTTCCTTGTATCGATAGCTCGTTTTGTACCGCACGTTGATGATTTTATAAACAATAATCAGCAGCTTGGCAAGTATTACATTTTTATTGTTCCGGGACTTATGCTTATTTCCCTTGCCTTTTCGACTATTAGCGTTGTTGCCGGCGCAGCAGGCGGAGCAATGGCTTCGACGGCTCTTGGCGGTGCAAGTGCAGGCTATACCTTCTTAGGTATTCTGCTTATAATATTTGTACTTGCCGCTTGTGCTGCTTCCATTCTTTCCTTTCTCAGAAAAGAAGGTAAGATTAATTTCTGATTAAAAATAAAAGTTCCCTGTCCGATCAAGCACACAAATTTGTGTTCGGACAGGGTTTTTTATATTATCATCAATTATATATTTTTTCATTTCACAACTTTAATGAAAAAGAATAGTGAATAATGAATAATACAGAATCGCTACTCAAAGCATACTATAAACTATTCATTATTCACACATTAAATAGCCCCTCGCCTTTAGATGACGAGGGGCTATTTCACAAGGTACTGAAGAAGATATATTTCGTCAGTTCCTGTTGGATTTGAACTCAAACAAAATACAAACCAAAGTATTCTTGTTGCCTTCGGATTCTTTCTGAACGATAGGTTATCCTTTTAATGAATAATGAAAAATGAATAATGAATAACGAATAATACAAAATCGCCCTACGACTTCATTATAAATTATTCATTATTCACTATTCATTACTTATTGAGCCCACCATGCGTAGCGAGGGGGCGATTCTGGGGGAGGGCGGATTCGAACCACCGAAGCCGAAGCAACAGATTTACAGTCTGCCCCATTTGACCGCTCTGGAACTCCCCCAAATATAAAGCCTGCGACAAAATCACAGGCATTTCTGAAAGCTGGTGGACAGACTCGAACTCCCGACCTGCTGATTACAAATCAGCTGCTCTACCAACTGAGCTACACCAGCGTATTCGCTGTTTTCTTACGACTTCATAATGATATCATATTCTCCGACATTTGTCAAGCGTTTTTTAAAAAAATTATTTTTAATTTACGTTAATTAAATATAGCGTTAATTTCAGTTTTTGTTTAGCTGTAAAATCTCAGCGAAAAATCAGTAATACACGTTAATACTATCAGAATTGTCAAGTTGTGCTTATGAAAACGAGCCCGGCGAGCCTCCGGTCCCGTAACGCGGGGGTCGCTCAGCTGCACATACGCTCTGGTCTCGTCGCTGCTACTTTTATTAGTTGCAGTTATTGCCTATTATCGGCTGTTATTTTTTGTTGCTCGCTCAAATTTACTGAAAAACTCAATTCTCCCAAAGTTTTTTTACACCAACTATGAAAACGGATGGGTAAAAAATCGAGATCGTTACCCGGAACCGCTGCTTCCGGGTTGAAAGCATTGGAACGTAAATAAAAGGATATGCAAATAATAATGCATATTTGCATAAAATATACATTTAATCCTATAAAAGAAAAAAGATGATTGTTAAAATAAATACAATACTTATCATGATGTTTGGAAAAGTATAGATAACTAATAATATCATCAAAAAAACAGAACAAAAATTGTCATAAATTCCAAAAATTCCGATATTTGAATAAATATTCATAAAACTCTTGCAAATTGTATAAAAAGATGTATAATAGTAAATGTAGCGTATTTGACGGTTGTTCGGGCACACGGACAGTATGATCGGCAATGCAGCATAATTAAACGGAGGTTTTTGTCATGGGTGACATTAAAAAAGTAGTATTGGCTTATTCGGGCGGACTTGATACAAGTATCATTATTCCTTGGCTCAAGGAAAACTATGATAACTGTGAGGTAATTGCAGTTTCAGGCGACGTGGGACAGGACAGCGAACTTGAGGGTCTTGAGGAAAAAGCAAAAAAGACGGGTGCTTCAAAGCTCTATATAGAAGACCTTAATAAAGAGTTTATCGAGGAATATGTATTCCCCACAATAAAAGCAGACGCTGTTTATGAAAGCAAGTATCTTTTAGGTACATCATTTGCACGTCCAATCATCGCAAAGAGAATAGTTGAGATCGCTCTTGCAGAGGGCGCAGACGCTATTTGTCACGGATGCACAGGCAAGGGTAACGATCAGGTTCGTTTCGAGCTTGCTATAAAAGCATTCGCTCCCGATATGAAAATAATTGCTCCCTGGAGAGAGTGGGATCTTAAGTCACGTGATGAAGAGATTGCTTATGCGGAGGCGCACAATATTCCGCTGAAGATCACAAGAGAAACAAACTACTCCAAAGATAAGAATATCTGGCACATTTCTCATGAGGGTCTTGATCTTGAAGATCCTGCAAATGAGCCTATGTATAATAAAGAGGGCTTCCTTGAGCTTGGCGTCAGCCCTGAGCAGGCTCCCGATAAGCCTACTTATGTAACAATATCCTTTGAAAAGGGTGTTCCTGTTGCAATTGACGGCGAGAAGCTGGATTCTGTTGAGCTTGTAAAGAAGCTCAATAAGCTTGGCGGCGAGAACGGTATCGGTATCGTTGATCTGGTAGAAAACAGACTTGTAGGTATGAAATCAAGAGGAGTATATGAAACTCCCGGCGGAACTATCCTCTATCATGCACATAACAAGCTTGAGGAGATCACGCTTGACAGAGATACATATCATTTCAAACAGCAGGTAGGTCTGCGTTTTGCAGAGCTGGTATACTTCGGTCAGTGGTATACACCGCTCAGAAAAGCACTTTCCGCTTTTGTTGATTCCACACAGGAAACCGTAACAGGCGACGTAAAGCTTAAGCTCTACAAGGGTAATATAATTGATGCAGCTGTTACATCACCCTATTCACTTTATGATCCCGATATCGCAACCTTTGATGAGGATGAGGTTTACGATCAGAAAGACAGCGCAGGATTTATCAACCTCTTTGGTCTGCCTATAAAGGTTCAGGCTAAAAAGGGTCTTATCAAGGAATAATATACAGCCTAATAAATCAATATGTCAGGGCGAATGGTCTATTACTGTCCGCCCGACTTATTGTTTTTTGCAAATTGCCCTTTTCCGCATGAGTATATGCCGTGTATTTGTACGGAAAAGCAGTAATGCACATAAATGAAAGGAATGAAAGCATATGAAACTCTGGGCAGGAAGGTTTTCAAAAGAGATAGATAAGAAAACCAACGATTTTAACTCGTCTATTTCATTTGACAGCCGTATGTACAAGGAGGATATCGAAGGCAGTATCGCACACGCAACAATGATAGGTGAGTGCGGTATTATCGAAAAAAGCGAGGCAGACGCTATAATAAAAGGGCTTGAGGGAATACTTGCCGATATCGAAAGCGGAAAGCTTGCTATTGACCCGAATGCTGAGGATATACATACCTTTATTGAAGGCGAACTTACAGAAAGACTTGGTCAGACAGGGAAACGTCTTCACACTGCACGAAGCAGAAACGATCAGGTAGCACTTGATATCCGCCTTAATCTTAAAAAAGAAATTACGCAGATAAAATCAATGGTAAAGGAACTCATTGAGGTGATCTGCAATAAGGCAGAAGCCTACAGCAGTGCTGTAATGCCGGGATATACACATCTCCAGAGAGCACAGCCGATCACATTCGGGCATCATCTTATGGCGTATGCGGAAATGCTCCTCAGAGATGTTGACAGACTTGACTGTGCGTATAAACATATGGACAGCAATCCGCTGGGCAGCGGAGCGCTTGCAACAACTACCTATCCGATAGACAGAACTATCACAACAAGACTTCTGGGTTTTGAAAACGTATGTCAGAACAGTCTTGACGGTGTTTCCGACAGAGATTTCTGTATGGAGCTTGCTGCTGCACTTTCAATAATTATGGTTCATCTTTCAAGATTCTCTGAGGAAATTATAATGTGGTGCAGTTGGGAATTCAAGTTTATAGAGCTTGACGATGCTTTCTCGACAGGCTCAAGCATAATGCCTCAGAAGAAGAACCCGGATATTGCCGAGCTGGTAAGAGGAAAATCAGGCAGAGTATTCGGTGATCTTATGACTCTGCTAACTGTAATGAAGGGCATTGCGCTCGCTTACAATAAAGATATGCAGGAGGATAAGGAGGCAATATTTGACGCTGTTGATACAGTAAAAATGTGCCTGACAGCCTTTACTCCGATGATAGATACAATGAAGGTGATCCCGGAAAACATGAGAAAGGCAGCAGCTAACGGCTTTATTAATGCCACAGACTGTGCAGACTATCTTGTAAAGAAGGGTCTTCCTTTCCGTGACGCATACAAGGCTACAGGAACACTGGTGGCGCTTTGTATTGAGAAGAAAACAACGCTTGAAGAACTGCCTGTTGAAGAATACAAGAAGATATGCGAAACCTTTGACGAAGGCGTTTATGAGGCAATATCCCTTGAAAACTGCGTAAACGGCAGAAAGGCTCTCGGCGGTCCTGCAAGTGAAAATGTAAAGGCTCAGGCACAGAGAGTACTTTCCATAATACATAATTGAAAAAGGAAAACTGAATATGAAAACAACAGATATTTCAGAACTTTATCAAAAGTTGCAGCAAAAGTGTTTTGATGTGTTTTTTGAGATTGAAGCAGGATTTTGTACTGCTTTTGAAGAACTTGAAGAAAAGCCGGTCTTTGTTAAAGCATTTATTTCTTTGGTGAATTGGAACAATCTTTCCTCAAGTGACGGATCATGTGCTTTTTATGAGGATTATATCCCGGAACGGGCAGATAAATCTTATCTGACATCTGTTTTGTTGGTTCTGAAAAAAATGGACGGTAAGGATGAAATATGCAGGTTCTTTCAATCCGGCTTTCAGGATGAGATGAAAGATAATCCATCAGATGAGAAAAACAAAAAGTACAGAGTTATTGATGATTATATTGACGATCATTTTGAAGAAATATGGGAAACGGAAGAAATGATATTGAAAAAATATAAGCAAGAAATTATCGGATTGTTTTCAAAGTAATCGTAAAAAACAAACAGGAGTTGTCAAAAGGAAATGAAAATAAAAGCAGGAATAATAGGAGCAACAGGATATGCAGGTGCGGAGCTTGTACGTATACTGCTGACTCATCCACAGGCAGAGATCGCAGCAATAAGCTCGGTCAGCTTTGAAGGAAAGAAACTAAGTGAGGTTTATCCGTCATATAAGTCGCTTTGTGATATGGAATGTAAAACACAGGATGAAGTGCTAGATAAAAGTGACGTTATATTTGCGGCGCTTCCTCATGGACTTTCACAGGAGCTTGCCGCACAGTGCGATAAGGCAGGAAAAGCATTTATCGACCTTGGGGCAGATTTCAGACTTGAAAGCGAGGAAGAATATAAAGAGTGGTACGGCTGTGAGTTTCTTGACCATGAGCTTCATAAGCGTTCGGTTTACGGTCTGCCGGAGCTTTTCAGAGATAATATAAAAGGTAAAAAAATAATTGCAAACCCGGGATGCTATACTACCGGCGCACCGCTTGCACTTGCGCCGGCTGTAAAGGCAGGGCTTGTAAGCACAGAGGGGATAATCGTTGATTCAAAATCAGGCGTTACAGGTGCGGGAAGAAAACCTAATCAGGGTAATCATTATCCCGAACTTAATGAAGGCTTCCATGCTTATAAGGTGGCAAATCACAGACATACACCCGAAATAGAACAGACTCTTTCAAAGCTTTCGGGGAAGGATGTTACGATCACATTTGTACCTCATCTTCTGCCGGTGAACCGCGGTATTATCTCAACCTGCTATGCTCGTATAAAAGACGGCGTTACATTTGAGCAGATAAGAGAAGAATACGAGAATTTCTATAAAGATGAGTTTTTTGTAAGACTGCTGCCCGATGGCGCGAACGCTGATATACATAATATCAAATATTCTAATTTCTGTGATATTTCTCTTCACTATGATAAACGTACAAATACACTTGTTGCTATATCGGCAATTGACAACATGGTAAAGGGTGCGGCAGGACAGGCAATACAGAATATGAATATCATATTCGGACTTGATGAAAAAACAGGACTTGTTATCGTCCCCCCGGCCTTTTGATAAGTGTGAAGTTTGTAGTAAGGCGATAATATAAGATTTTTGAGGGAGAAAGAGTATGAAATATAAAGTTATAGATGGTTCGGTCACAGCTGCAAAGGGATTTAAAGCGGCAGGTATTCACTGCGGCATAAGGAAGAATAAATCCAAGCGTGATCTGGGACTTATTTTCAGTGAAACAAAATGTACTGCTGCGGCAGTATATACAACTAACCTTGTGCAGAGTTCACCTATAACCATATGCAAAAAGAATCTTGCCGATGGTTATGCGCAGGCTGTTATCGTAAACAGTGGAAATGCAAACACTTGTAATGCAGACGGAGATCAGAAGGCTGCTGCAATGTGCGAGCTTGCAGCGGATGCGCTCGGAATAAAAGCTGATGATGTTATAGTTGCATCAACAGGCGTTATCGGTCAGATACTTTCGATCGAGCCTATTGCCGAACATATAAAAGAACTGGCCGATGAACTGACAGATGAAAAGCAGGGTGCGACAAATTGCGCCGAAGCTATAATGACTACCGATACTGTAAAAAAGGAATTTGCTGTAGAAACCACTATAGGCGGAAAAACTGTCAGAATTGGCGGTATATCAAAGGGCAGCGGTATGATACACCCGAATATGGCGACAATGCTTTGTTTTGTAACAACAGACGCTGCTGTATCTGCGGATATGATACAGAAGGCTGTAAAAACAGCTGCTGATGAAACCTTCAATATGATAAGCATTGACGGTGATACATCAACCAATGATACGCTTTCAGTTATGGCATCGGGACTTGCAGGAAATGAGGAGATCACCTGCGAAGGTCAGGATTATCAGGACTTTGTAGAAGCGCTTACCACAGTATGCCGCGAGCTTTCAAGGATGATGGCTAAAGACGGCGAAGGAGCGACGAAGCTTCTTGTCTGCAAGGTCAGCGGAGCAAAAACAGAAAAAGATGCAAAGCTTATTGCTAAATCAGTAATATGCTCAAGTCTGCTGAAGGCCGCAATGTTCGGAGCAGATGCAAACTGGGGACGTGTGCTTTGCGCTATCGGATACTCGGGCGCAGATGTGAATGTGCATAGGGTGAATGTGTCCTTTGCTTCAGAATCCGGAAAGATAGATGTATGCAGGGACGGAGCAGGAATAGATTTTTCAGAGGATATTGCAAAAGAAATTCTGATCCGTGACGAGATAGATATTATCGTAGAAGCAGGTGACGGAGATGCCTGTGCAGAAGCCTACGGCTGCGATCTGACATATGACTATGTCAAAATAAACGGAGATTACAGAACATAACAAGGGAGTTGGAGAGAATGCGGAATATTACAGATAAGGATCGTGCAAATATTCTTATACAGGCACTTCCTTACATACAGAGATATGCAGGACAAACTATTGTCATCAAATACGGCGGAAATGCGATGATAAGCGATGAGCTTAAAGACGCTGTTATGAGCGATATAGTTCTTTTGCAGCTTGTAGGTATCAATGTTGTACTTGTACACGGCGGAGGGCCTGAGATAAGCCAGATGCTGGGTAAAATAGGCAAGGAAAGCAAGTTTGTAAACGGACTGCGTGTTACAGATGCGGAAACGATTGATGTAGTTCAGATGGTTCTCGCAGGCAAGGTGAATAAAACTCTTGTTCAGCTGCTTGAACAGCACAGCGGTAAGGCTATCGGTCTTTGCGGTCTTGACGGAAGAATGATAATGGCTGAAAAAGTTATAGCTGCCGAAGATCTGGGATTTGTCGGAGAGATCACCGAAGTGAATACAGGCGTTATAACCGATGCAACAAAAAACGGCTACATTCCGATCATATCTACCATTGCCGGCGGATATAACGGCGCAGTATATAATATAAATGCCGATCTTGCAGCCGCAAGAATAGCTGCCGAACTGAGAGCGGCAAAGCTTATCCTTATGACAGATATTAAGGGGCTTCTTAAAGACAAGGAAGATGAGAGTACTCTTATTCCCGTTGTAAATGTCAGCGAAGTACCGTCGCTTAAAAGAGAGGGTATTATTTCAGGCGGAATGATCCCTAAGATCGACTGCTGTGTTGAAGCTGTCAGACGGGGAGTAAAAAGAGCGCATATAATTGACGGAAGAATACCACATTCGATACTTATAGAAATGTTCTCGGATGAAGGTATCGGAACTATGTTCTATTGATCGGCAGAAGTAAATCATAACGAGGTGTTTTAAATGACCTTTGAGGAAATAAAGAATGACGAACAAAAATATATGATGCACACATACGGGCGCTTTCAGACTGCTATAGTAAGCGGTAAAGGAGCTACAGCGGTTGGTGTATCAGGTGAAAAGTATATTGACTTTACAAGCGGAATAGGCGTAAACTGTCTGGGCTATTGTGACGATGGATGGGTAAAGGCGGTAACTTTACAAGCTGCTGCCGTTCAGCATATATCAAATTTGTACTATTCTCCGCTTCAGACAGAAGTGTCAAAGAAGCTTTGTGAGCTTACTGGTATGGATAAGGTATTTCTTTGCAACAGTGGCGCGGAGGCAAATGAGTGTGCCATTAAAATAGCAAGAAAATACAGCTTTGACAAATATGGTCAGGGCAGACAGAAGATACTTACACTTGTAAATTCCTTCCACGGAAGAACGGTGACTACACTTGCGGCTACGGGACAGGATGTGTTCCATAATTACTTTTTTCCCTTCACCGAGGGCTTTGACTACGTAACTGCCAATGATGTAAGTGATCTTGAAAGCAAATTTACAGATGACGTTTGTGCAGTGTTTATAGAGCTTGTACAGGGAGAGGGCGGTGTAATGCCGCTGTCGCAGGAATTTGTTGACGCTGCTGCAGGTCTTTGCACAGAAAAGGATGTACTTCTGATGATAGATGAGGTGCAGACAGGTGTGTCAAGAACGGGTACGGTATACTGCTATGAACAGTACGGCATACAGCCTGATGTTATCACCTCGGCAAAAGGTCTTGGCGGCGGAGTACCGATAGGCGCTTGTATATGTAATGCCAAGCTTTCTGATGTTATGACAGCGGGAACACACGGTACGACCTTTGGCGGAAACCCCATAGCCTGCGCCGCTGCGAAAGAGGTTCTTTCGAGAGTTACGACCAAAGAATTTCTTGAGGAAGTCAATAAAAAGGGCGAATATATAAGAAAAAAGCTTTCTTCTATGCCTGATGTCAGAGAGGTAAGAGGAAAGGGTCTTATGATAGGCATTGTCACCGAAAAGGATGATGCAAAGGAAGTTGCGGCCAAATGTGTGGAAAACGGTCTGCTTATTCTTACCGCAAAAAATCTGCTCAGGCTTCTCCCGCCGCTGAACATCAGCTATGAGGAGATAGATGAGGGTCTTTCTGTACTTGAAAAAGTGATGAGTGATTAATAAAATTATCCGTTTGTATCATGTAATTGCAGCGGAATAAATATGAGGAGGACAATATCAATGAAACACTTACTTAAAATGCTCGATCTTACTTCCGAGGAAGTGATCGACATACTGAACCTTGCAGATCAGCTCAAATATGAGCAGAAGCATGGAATTGCGCACAAGCATCTTGAGGGCAAATCTCTCGGACTTATCTTTGAAAAAGCATCTACGAGAACAAGAGTTTCTTTTGAGGTAGGTATGTATCAGCTGGGCGGTCAGCCCATATTCCTTTCATCAAAGGATATGCAGATAGGCAGGGGAGAGCCTGTACAGGATACCGCCAGGGTTCTGTCACGTTATCTGGACGGCATAATGATCCGTACCTTTGAGCAAAAGGAAGTAGAGGATCTTGCAAAGTACGGAAGTATTCCGATAATCAACGGTCTTACTGATTTCTGCCATCCTTGTCAGATACTTGCCGATCTTATGACTATCCGTGAATTCAAGGGAAAGCTTGCGGGTCTTAAAATGGCATTTATCGGCGACGGCAACAATATGATGAATTCTCTTATTGTCGGTGCGCTCAAGACAGGTATGTCAATTTCTGTTGCCTGCCCCGAGGGTTATGAGCCTGATCAGCAGGTACTGGATTTTGCAAAGGAATACGGTGATAAGTTCAGTATGTTCCGCACACCGAAGGAAGCGGTTGTTGATGCCGATGTTGTTATAACTGATGTATGGGCGTCCATGGGTCAGGAAGGCGAAGCTGAAAAACGTAAGAAGGCTTTTGAGGGTTATCAGGTAAATGCAGAGCTTATGTCCCTTGCAAAGCCGGATGCAATGGTACAGCACTGCCTGCCGGCACACAGGGGTGAAGAGATAACCGAGGATGTTTTTGAAGCTCATGCAGATGAGATATTTGAGGAAGCTGAGAACAGACTCCATGCGCAGAAGGCTGTAATGGTAAAATGTCTTAAAGGCTGAAACAAATAATGAAATAACAAAAAAGTTCTATAATTCCTTGCAAATTATATAAAAGTATAGTAGAATAGAAACAAGGATTTTTTGTGGATGGCACAATACAGTGTGGCTTTCCGGTCCGGATACAGCCGTGTTGTTCTCTGAAGCGGCGTGTTTAATAAGCAAAATTAAGGAGGATTATTTTTATGTCTGTTACTTTGAGTGATAAGCATCTGAAAGAATTTATCAGTGAAGAGGAGTATACCGCTATAGCTCCTCAGATAGCAGCTGCCCACGATCTTTTACACAATAAAACCGGTCTTGGCAACGACTTTACAGGTTGGGTGGATCTCCCCGTTGATTATGATAAGGATGAATTTGACAGGATCAAAAAGGCTGCTGAGAAGATAAAGGGCAATACAGATGTTTTTGTGGTTATTGGTATAGGCGGTTCTTATCTTGGCGCAAGAGCTGCTATTGAATTCCTCAGATCACCTAACTACAATGCACTTAAAAAGGATACACCCGATATATATTTTACAGGTAACTCCATAAGCTCTACAGCACTGGCTGAGCTTCTTCAGATCTGTGAGGGCAGGGACGTTTCCATCAATATGATATCAAAATCAGGTACTACCACAGAACCTGCGATCGCTTTCAGAGTTTTCCGTGAGCTTCTGGAAAAGAAGTACGGAAAGGAAGGCGCAAAGGAGAGGATCTTCTGTACTACAGATAAGGCAAAGGGTACTCTCAAGCAGCTTGCTGACCGTGAAGGCTATGAAACATTCGTAGTTCCTGATGATGTAGGCGGACGTTTCAGCGTTCTTACAGCTGTTGGTCTTCTTCCAATAGCTGTATCAGGCGCAGACATAGACGCGCTTATGGGCGGCGCTGCAAAAGCAAGAGAAGAACTTATGAGCACTGATCTTGACAAGAATGACTGCTATAAGTATGCTGCTGTCCGTAATATACTTTACAGAAAAGGCAAGAGCATTGAGCTTCTGGTCAGCTATGAGCCTGCATTCACAATGATGTGTGAGTGGTGGAAGCAGCTGTTCGGTGAGAGTGAAGGCAAGGATCAGAAGGGTCTTTTCCCTGCAAGCGTTGTATTCTCCACTGATCTCCATTCAATGGGTCAGTTCATTCAGGACGGTACAAGAACTATGTTCGAAACGGTCGTACAGATAGAAAAGCCTAAGTATGAGATCACCATCGGTACAGATCCCGAAAATGTTGACGGACTTAATTTCCTCTCGGGCAAGACAGTTGATTTTGTAAACAAGAAGGCTTTCGAAGGTACTGTACTTGCTCATACAGACGGAAAGGTTCCGAATGTTGTACTCAATATGAATGATACAAGCGAAAGCGAGCTTGGCTATCTCATTTACTTCTTTGAAAAAGCTTGCGCAGTAAGCGGATATACACTGGGCATCAATCCTTTCAATCAGCCCGGAGTTGAGAGCTATAAAAAGAATATGTTCGCTCTCCTCGGTAAGCCCGGATATGAGGATCAGAAGGAAGCTCTTGAGGCAAGACTTAAATGATCGTCTGAGCTGTCATGCAAAATATTTGATAAAACGGTTGACAGTTGGTCAAATATAATATAAAATAGTATCAGCAATATAATTTTTTATGCAAAGGATAAACCGCTTATGCGGCGAAAACTTTCAAGGAGGCAAAAATTATGGTTAAACTTATTGTCGGTAAAAAAGGTACAGGTAAAACAAAGAAGCTTATTTCTCTTGCAAATGATGCTGTAGAGAGCTCAAAGGGTATCGTTGTTGTTATAGAGAAAGGCTCGAAGCTTACATATGATGTTACACATAAAGCTCGTCTTATAGATACCGAACAGTATGCAGTTTCAGGTTATGACTCATTTTTCGGATTCCTCAGCGGACTTTGTGCCTGCAATTATGATGTAACCGATGTACTTGTTGACTCTACCTTTAAGATCGGCGGACAGAATATAGATGAGTTCTCTGAGTTTATAGAGAAGATCAACGGACTTGCTGCAAAAACAGATACACAGTTCACATTCCTTGTATCTGCTGATGAAAGCGACCTTCCCGCAAGTCTTGCTGCTGTAGCTGAGAAGGTATGATCCCGATTTGAAAAATTATAATATTTGTGAGGAAGCTGCGTTGAGTCGCTTCCTCATGATTTTTTGCAGAAAGCAGTATTTTTTTAAAAAAACATATTGACAAAATTGTCTGATACAATTATAATAAACTATGGCATGTTGATTTTTAAAGATGGGGTGAGTATGTGGTTCAGGATCTTAAAAAGATTTTTTTGAATGAAAATGCGGTACTTGCCTTTACGGCTGAAATTGACATGAAAGGTGATTCCTATGAAAACGGCGAGTTTCCCGAAAGGATAAGTGCAGATGTAAGAGTCGCCAATCATGCCGGAGTAGTTGAGTTTGAAGCCCAGACGGAGTTTGTGTTCCGTTTCATGTGCGACAGATGCAATGAGCCCGCCGAAAAGAAGCTTGCCTACAGGTTTAATCATATACTTGTTGCCGCTCATGTTGAAGACAACAGTGATGAGTATATTGAAGCACCGGACTATATGCTCGATACTGATGCTTTGCTCAGAGATGATATTCTTTTGGAGCTTCCGTCAAAGTTCCTCTGTAAGGATTCTTGTAAGGGCTTGTGTCCAAAGTGCGGAAAAAATCTTAATAAGGGAAAATGCGGCTGTCCTGAAAAGGAAGTCGATCCCAGATTGGCAGTTTTGTCAAAGCTGCTTGAAGAATGATTTTTGTACTTTAATATCAAGGAGGTTATTTAAATGGCAGTACCTAAGAGAAAGACATCCAAAGCAAGAAGAGATAAAAGACGCTCAGCTGTATGGAAGCTCAGTGCACCTGCACTGGCAAAATGCCCTAACTGCGGTGAATATAAGCTTGCTCACAGAGCCTGCACAAGCTGCGGTATGTACAATGGCAGAGTTGTGATCAACACAGAGGCTTAATCGCCTTCTAATTTATAGAGAAGGAGTTTTCCTTCTCTATATTTTTTTAGTAAAAATAAGATAAGGAGGGAATTATTATGGCAATGCCGGTAATTGCGATAGTCGGCAGACCGAATGTCGGCAAATCCACTCTTTTTAATAAACTTATAGGTGATCGTATTGCGATCGTAAACGATACTCCGGGTGTTACAAGGGACAGGATATTCGGACAGTGTGAATGGAGAAACAGAAAAGTAACAGTTGTGGATACGGGCGGTATAGAGCCCTATTCGGACGATATTATTTTGAAACAGATGAGAAGACAGGCCGAGCTCGCTATTGAAGCAGCAGATGTTATAGTTTTCGTTACAGATATAAAAAGCGGCGTTGTGGCTACAGATGAAGAAGTTGCGCTTATGCTTCAGAAAAGCGGAAGACCTGTGGTTCTTTGCGTAAATAAATGTGATGCTATCGGCGATCCCGACCCTGCATTTTATGAGTTTTATAATTTAGGTCTTGGAGATCCGATACAGGTATCAAGTGTTCACGGACACGGAACAGGTGATCTTCTCGATGCAGTATTTGAGCATCTTCCCGATGAGGATAATAATGAAGAGGAGGATGATGCAATAAAGGTGGCTGTTATAGGCAGACCTAATGCGGGAAAGTCTTCTCTTGTCAATAAGATAACAGGTGAAAACAGATGTATAGTATCAAATATTGCAGGAACGACAAGGGACAGTATTGATACGACTATTGAAAACAGTCACGGCCGTTTTGTTCTAACAGATACCGCAGGTATCAGAAGAAGCAGTAAGATAGAGGATGAAATAGAAAAATATAGTATTATCCGTGCAAAATTAGCTATTGAACGCAGCGACGTATGTGTTATAATGATAGATGGAGAAGCAGGTGTTACCGAACAGGATACAAAAATAGCAGGTCTTGCACATGAATCGGGTAAAGCCTGTATAATTGCGGTCAATAAATGGGATGCTGTGGAAAAAGACGGCAAGACTATGAATGAGTACAGAAAGAAGCTTGAAACAGAGTTTTCCTATATGTCTTATGCACCGTTTATTTTTATATCCGCAAAAACAGGACAAAGACTTGACAGGTTGTTCGAGCTTATCGTCACTGTAGTCAATTCGGCGGCAATGAGGATAACTACAGGTATGCTGAACGATCTTCTTGCCGAGGCTGTTGCAAGAGTCCAGCCGCCCACAGACAAGGGTAGAAGACTCAAGATAATGTATGTCACACAGGCTTCCGTAAAGCCGCCTACATTTGTAGTTTTCGTTAATAATGCAGAGCTTTTCCATTTTTCATATCAAAGGTATCTTGAGAACAGGATAAGAGAAACATTCGGAATGCAGGGTACACCTATAAGGTTCATTATCCGTGAACGCGGTGATGAAAAGAAATAATTATCGTATGGCAGTACAGTTAGGAGAGGATCAATTTGGAAATGCTTACAGAGCTTTTCACAGGCTATTGGTTATATATGATCATAGCGATTCTCGCTGCATATCTTATAAGCAGCGTAAATACATCAATAATCGTAACAAGGATCGTAAAGCATGAGGATATAAGAAAACTGGGCAGCGGAAATGCAGGATTTACAAATGTACTCAGATGTGTAGGAAAAGTGCCTGCTATCATTACCTTCGTCGGCGATTTCATGAAGGGTGTTGTTTCTATATTAATACCATATATACTTACCGCAAATATGGGTTCAGATTCCCACGATCAGCAGATAAGAACGATAATACTGTATCTGGGCGGGCTTTTCGCTGTACTCGGACATATGTTTCCTTTGTATTATAAATTCAAAGGCGGCAAAGGAGTTGTTACTACAGCATCTGTTATGCTTCTTACCGACTGGAGAGTTCTTGTGGCAGAATTGGTGATATTTGCTGTATTCTTCCTTATAACAAAAACTATATCGAAAGGATCGCTTATGTGTGCTGCTGCTTATCCGTTTGTTGCCGCAGTACTCAGACTTATGGACAGTATGGAATTCCTTGATTTTATTGCCCCGATAAAAGATCCTACTCCTATGTTTATTGCGTGTGTATTTGTGCTTACATTTATAAACGGCGCAGCAGTTATAATTAAGCACAAGGATAATATCAAGCGTATTCTTGACGGCAGTGAGAAGAAAATAACTTCCAAAAAGTAAAGAAAAAAGGAGCTTTATTATGAACATTGTTCTTGATCTGTTGGTTGTTGCAATAATAGTATTGCTTGTTTACGGAGGATACAGAAGAGGTCTTATAAAAACACTGGCCGAATTTGCGAGCACCGTTCTTTCGTCACTTATCGCTTCATTGGGAGGTCCCATAATAGCCGGAGGACTGTACGATTCATTCGTAAAGGAAGCACTTATAAATAAAATAAGATCATCCCTTCCTGATTTTACAGCGGCTACAAGGACATCAGAAATATCAAAGTCAATACTTTCCGATAGTCCGAGCTATGTCAGAAATTCTCTTGAGATGCTGGGAATAGATGCAAAATCAATAAATGAACAGGTCGTAAAAATGGGAACGGATATTCCCGTAACTCTTGAAAGTATGGTAAGACCTATAATACTTAAAGTATTTACTGTTATCGTTACTATTGTTCTGTTTATTATTGTTGTTATGATCGTATCAATAGCTGCCAAAGCACTGACAAAAACGATAGATGTCACAGGTCTTAAAACTGTAAACAAAGTTATCGGCGCATTTATCGGTGCTGCCGAGGCTGTTGTGCTTCTTATGGTAATTTCGCTGATATTCTATCTGCTTACCGTTATGCTTCCTACAGATCTTGCGCAGGGATTGAGAGATAACATTGACTCAACATATATTTATAAGATAATATTCTACATGGATTATCCCGATACCATTATAAACAGTTTGTTGAATTTGTGATTTATTTCATATAAAAATATAGACAGAAACATATTAAATATGTTATTATATAGTTTATAGTGCCGTCTAAACACAGATCACGTCCGTCCGGATATTTTGGAGCTGTAACGGTACTTTATGAGCGCAGCTTCTGCGTGGAAGGGAGTTATTTAAATGATGTTATGTTCAAAATGTCATAAAAGACCTTCGGTAGTCTTTGTGTCAAATACAGCTGATTCATCCGATACAACAGGTTATTGTCTTGTGTGTGCAAAGGAAATGGGAATAAAGCCTGTTACGGATATTATGGAAAAAATGGGTATATCCGAAGATGATCTTGTAAATATACAGGATCAGATGGACGATCTTGCACAGTCGGGAATGTTCCCTGATCCGGATATGTTCGGAGAAGGCTTAGAGGAAGATAATGAGGAAGAAGATGACGATGATTTCAGCAGGGGAGGAGCACCTACATTTCCGCCGTTCTTCAAGAACCTTTTTAATTCCAAATCGCCCAGTGATAAGCTTAGTGAAAAGGATAAGAAGAAGGAAGAAAAGGAAAATAAATCATCTGCCCGTGAAGGAAGAAAACGCCGCAAGGGAAGAAAGCATATTGACGCATATTGTACAGATCTTACCCGCAGAGCAGCAGATGGTAAGCTTGACAGGATAATAGGCAGAGAGAAAGAAATAGACAGAGTTATACAGATACTTTCAAGACGTACAAAGAATAACCCCTGTCTTATCGGTGAACCGGGTGTGGGTAAAACTGCAATAGCAGAGGGACTTGCACTGAAGATTGCTTCCGGAGATGTACCTCACAGACTTAAAGATAAGGAAATACAGCTTCTTGATCTTACCTCTCTTGTAGCAGGTACTCAGTTCAGAGGTCAGTTTGAAAGCAGAATAAAAGGCCTTATAAACGAGGTTAAGGAATCCGGCAATGTAATACTTTTCATTGATGAGGTACACAGCCTTGTGGGAACAGGCGAATCCGAAGGTTCAATGAATGCCGCAAACATAATGAAGCCTGCTCTTTCAAGAGGCGAGATACAGGTAATAGGCGCAACCACATTCAATGAGTACCGCAAGTATATTGAAAAAGACGCAGCTCTTGAAAGGCGTTTCCAGCCGGTAAAGGTAGTAGAACCCTCAATACAGGATACGATTGATGTTCTTTTAGGCGTAAAGACTTATTATGAAGAATATCATCGCGTAAAGATGGCGGATGATATAGTCAGAAAAACTGTCGTGCTTTCCGAAAGATATATTTCAGATCGTTTTCTTCCGGATAAGGCAATAGATCTTCTTGATGAATCCTGTACTCATGCATCGCTGCGAAATAAGGATCTGGAAAGATTTGACGAATCCTCAGATAGGATAGAAGATCTGAAAGAGCAGGAAGATGCTCTCAGAGAAGAGGATGAGATAGATTATGAGAAGCTTGCTACTGTTCAGTATGACATAGCAAAACTTGAAAAAGAAATAGACGAGATGGATACGGACAAGCTTTTTGCTCAGGTGACAGAGGATGATATTGCCCATGTTATTGAGCTCTGGACAGGCATACCTGCCTCAAAAGTTACGGAAAATGAGCTTCATAAGCTTGCTGACCTTGAAGATAAGCTGAGATCAAGAGTCGTGGGTCAGGATGAAGCTGTAAAAGCACTTGCAGCAGCCGTCAAGCGTAGCCGTGTGCAGATAAGCCCAAGAAGAAGACCGGCATCATTTATCTTTGTCGGACCGACAGGTGTAGGTAAGACGGAACTGGTAAAAGTTCTTTCCACAGAGCTTTTCAATACACCGGAAACACTTATACGACTTGATATGAGTGAATTTATGGAGAAGCACTCCGTAAGCAAGATAATCGGATCCCCTCCGGGATATGTGGGTTACGATGAGGCAGGTCAGGTGACGGAAAAGGTCAGACGCAGACCATACAGTGTACTGCTTTTTGATGAGATCGAGAAGGCTCATCCCGATGTGCTTAATATTCTTCTTCAGATACTTGATGAAGGAGTTCTTACCGATGCACAGGGAAGAAAAGTCAATTTCAGCAATACTGTTATAGTAATGACATCTAATGCCGGAAGCGAAAGACGGGAAAATGCTCTTGGTTTTGCAAAAACACAGGCTCAGGCAACGGAAGAAAAGGTCAGAAAGGCTCTCTCGGAATTCCTTCGTCCCGAGTTTTTGAGCAGACTTGATGAGATAATAGTCTTTTCGGCACTTACGGAGGAAAATTTCGTTGAGATAAGTAAGCTTATGCTTGATGAATATGTAGATACCCTGAAGGAAAAGGGTATTACATTCAAGTATGATGATAAAGCAAGAAAATATCTTGCAAAGAAGTCATACGGCGGTAGCAGCGGCGCAAGAGATCTGAGAAACCTGATACGTAAGGAAGTAGAAGATAAGATAGCTTCGGCAATAGTTGACAGCAGGGACGGAATTATCACAGCAATAAGCCTGAGCGCAAATGACGATGAGATAGTTCTTGAAGTTCTGTGAAAAGACGAAATGTAATAATGTAGAGAAACTCAGCCCTGTTTGCAGAATAGAAACGGGGCTGAGTAAGTCATACACCGGTGTGACGTTTAGTCAGATGCTGCCGCATTGCGTTCAAAAGTGAGAACTGTGTGAAATATATGTTATTGTGCGGGTCAAGGTGCGCTGCCCGTCGGAGACACATAAAACAGAACTGACCCAAGCGAGCGCAGCATCTTAAACCGGAAATTCGTGTAAAAATTTTTATGGAATAAAACGACTTATGGAGGTAATAAAGCATGGCAGAAATATGTTATTTCAGCGGATATATCCGCAATTGGAAAAAGCTTTGCAGTGAGCTTGATATCAGTAACGATCTGAGCCGCAGCGAAAGGGAGAAGGAAATACTTGAAAAAGCATATGCAAAATGGAATATGCAGATGATGGATCATCTGAACGGAATGTTTGCATTCGCCATTATAGATAAGTCAATAAATAAGCTTTTCTGTGTAAGAGATCATGTCGGTCAGAAACAGATGTTTTATTCCGTGATAAACGGAGAATTTGTCTGCTCCGGAGATATAAACGAGATAGTATCCCATGAGGGATTCAAAAAGATACTTAATAAGCGTATGCTCCAGCAATATCTTTTTTACGGTTATCCCATAGGAGAAGAAACATTTTACGAGGGTGTATATAAGCTTATGCCGGGACATTTTGCCGAATGGAACGGCAGTGAAGTAAAAACTGTACGTTACTGGAAACCGTGTTTTGAGCCTGATGCGTCAAAATCCGTTGATGAATGGGCTGATGAAATAAAAAATATCGTTGAAGAGATACTTGACGAGGAACGTCAGGATAAAGAAGTACCGTATAAGGAATCATTCCTTTCCGGAGGAGTTGACTCGTCATATCTGCTTGCAGCAGGTGATGCTGCTGCAGCAAATACTGTGGGATACGAAGAATCGGGCTTTGATGAATCTGCACTTGCAAGACATACCGCCGAAGTTCTCGGAAAAGGCTTCAATGTCAAAATGATCGGACCGGGTGAATATTTCGACCGCATACCTACGGTAATAGATAAAATGGGCCAGCCTTTGGGAGATGCGTCTGCCGTGGCATTTTCAATAGGCTGCGCAGCGGTCAAGGAGCATTGTGATGTTGTTTATTCGGGCGAAGGCATAGATGAGTTTTTCGGCGGATACAATTCCCATAAAAACCCGCTGAAAGAAGGCTGGACATATCTTACTTGTTCACATATCATGTCTGAGGAAGTAGTAAAGTCTGTTATGCTTGATTTTGACGAAAATGTCAAAGCTGTAGATCCTGTAAAAAGCTTGTGGGAAGAAGTTCAGGGTCAGGATGAATTGTCACAGAAGCTTACAATAGATATTTCACTGTGGCTTGAGGGTGATATATACCTGAACACAGACCGTACAAGTACAGCCTGCGGTATTGAGCTTCATACACCGTTCAGTGACAGAAGACTCTTTGATGTTGCAAGAAAAATCCCGGGTGAATATAAATTCATGAACGACCAGAACAAGTATGTGTTCCGCAAGGCAGCAAGCAGTAAGCTGCCTGATGAGGTTGCTTTCCGTAAGAAGGTCGGTTTTGCAGTTCCGATACGCAAGTGGCTTGCCAATGCGCAGTATAATCAGCCTATTGCAGATAAACTGATGGGCAGTACATCTCAGAAGTTTTTCAATCAGGATGTTATAAAAGATATGTGGGATCGCTATCTTGCAGGAGAAGAGTTTCTCTGGAGCCGTATCTATGCAGTTTATGCCTTCCTTATCTGGTATGACCTTAAATTCTGACCGGCAGGTCGCAGGATCATAAATTATAAAAAAGACGTTTCCTCTGATAGATTGAGGGAACGTCTTTTCTTGTATTTATTCTTTCTCTCTGTCAAGTCTGAATTTTACAGAGCGTCTGAGATATTCAAGATAGCTTTCGTCGCGGCACATAGCCTTGCCGGGAGTGTCAGAGAGCTTTGCAACGGGTCTGCCGTTGACATACTGGAGTTTGATAACGATATTCAAGGCTTCAACGCAGGTATCATTTGTGCAGAAAGTTCCTATGCCGAAGGATACTTTTGTTTTGTCTTTGAAATAATCATATAATGCCTGAGCACGGTCAAAATCAAGACTATCGCTGAACAGAAGGAGCTTTGTTTTAGGATCAACTCCGTATTTCTCATAATGACGTATCATTTTTTCGCCCCATTCATAGGGGTCAGCGCTGTCGTGTCTTACACCAGTGTAATTATTCACCATTGATCGGTTGAAGTCCTTCAGAAAAAGATCTGTAGTCACAGTATCGGTCAGTGCAGTACCGTTATCTCCCTGATATTCGTCATACCAGTCACGCATTGCATAATAGTTTGTATATGCAAGGGGAATAGCGTCTATGCCTTGATACATCTGTACATATTCATGCGCATATGTGCCTACCGGGGTAAGATCGTATTTCATAGCAAGATATACATTAGAGGTTCCCACACATTTATCTGTTTCACTCGTCAGACGTTTTACAACAGTATCTTCCCATTCACGTGAAAGTCTTCTCCTGCAACCAAATTCTGCAAAACGAAAAGTATATGTCCCGTCATTCAGAGCTGCTATTTTCTTATCAAGTTTTTCTTTTGCAGAGTTCAGCAATTCATCATAGTCATATCTGAATCGAAAATATACTTCATTTACGATCTCAAGCAGGTATATCTCGAACTGCATAGCAGAAAACAGTGGTCCGCTGACTTCTATTTCAAGCTCGCCTTCATCGGTTCTGTTTATAGTAACATAATCACGTATAGGATGCCATAATCTCAGAAATTCAACATAATCTCTTTTTATGAATCTTATAGATCTGAGATATTCAAGTTCCTTTTTTGTAAATGTCAGGGAGCAAAGATGATCAACCTGCTCGTTTATTTCGTCAGCCATTTCTTTGGTAAATACTATCCCTTTATTCCTGCATTTGAAAATATATTTACCGCAAAGATCTGTATGTTTATGGAAAATCACCTGATCCATATTGAATTTATACAGATCCGTATCTAAAAGGGATATTATGATGGGTTGAAGTTTCATATCAATTCTCCTTTACGTTATGTCTATCTGACAGCTTTTCATTGTTGCAAGGGCTGCCTTGTGAAGTTCTGGCGTTACTCCCGCACAGCATTTCTGATTTACAGTAATGCTGCATTCGGGAAAGTTAGCTTTTATCAGCAGCGCATTGCTTACCACGCATATGTCAGTACACAAGCCTATCAATTCTATATCAAATACTTCATCTCCTGCCGATTTCCTTATAAGCTCGGGCAGTTCAACGGAACCGAACGTATTTTTTTCAACGACAGTGTATTTTTTTCCTTTAAGCGAATCTTCTATTTCAGGATAAAGCTTCCATCCTTCACTGCCTTTTATACAATGGGCAACAGGAAGTTTTTTTCCTTCGGATGTATCCATGTAATTATCAAAGTGTGTATCAAGAGTAACAAATATTTCTCCGACGAAGCCTCTTATCTTATCAGATGCTGCGGGTACAATGCCTACTGCTTCCTTTGTTCCGAGAGAACCGTCAATAAAGTCCTTTTGCATATCAACAACTACAAGAAAATGTTTCATAACGATCATCCTTTCGTTTATAATCATACGTACCCGGAATAAAATCTTTATCAGGAATCCAAAGATTTATCAGGTACAATATGATAATATCACATTGCTACTAACAAGTCAATAGTTTTAAAAAAAAAATAAAAAAAGGCGATACCCTGAATAACAGAGTACCGCTGTAGTTTATTGTTTTTCTGCAAGATAGCCTGCTCTTGCAATAATGCTGCAAATTTCGGAAGCGGGAATATCATATTTCATGCGTACAGTTGCAGCACTGCTTCCGAAATTTACGGAAGCCATAATTTCATCATGAGAGTTCAGTGCATTTTCGATTTTTACGGCACAGTTTTTGCAGGTCATACCGCTTATTTTAAGATTAACCGACAACGGATAGTCAGCCTTTTTCTTTTCAGCACTCAGGCTTTTTTCCTTTTCGGGGATATCTCCGCAGCAGCTGCTGCCTTTTTTCATTCGTCTGATTGTTATAGAAACTGCAAGAACTATAACAGCAGCTATGATCATGGTTATAAATAACTCAGGCATTTTCATCTCTCCGTTTTGAATCTGTTATATTTTCAGAGTGCACACAAAAACCATTCTGAGCGCAGCTTCCGCAGTTGCCTGTACAGTCTTTTCCTTTTTTGCGCCGATGAAGCCAAAGCATTACAGCACCGACCATAATTAAAATAATAATTACTGTAAGAATTATGTCCGCAGTATTCATTTATCCTGCTCCTATCATCATACCGATAAGCCTTACGAACAGTGCAGCTATCCATGCGATAACACATTGCCATACGACAACGATAATTGCCCATTTTGCACCAAGCTCACGTTTTACGGATGCTACAGCAGCAACACAGGGACTGTAAAGAAGTGTGAAGACCAGCAGTGTGGCAGCTGTAAGAGAGGTCATTACCTGATCAATACCGCCGCTGTACAGAACCTCAAGAGTTGATACAACACTTTCCTTAGCCATAAAGCCGGTTACAAGTGAAACCATTATTCTCCAGTCACCAAGTCCGAGAGGCTGCATTACAGGTGACATCAATCCTGCTATCATTGCAAGGATACTGTTTTCGGGGTCTTGAACCATATTCATGTGTATATCGAACTGCTGCAGAAACCAGACAACTACTGTAGCGATAAGGATCACAGAGAAAGCTTTTTGGATAAAGTCCTTTGCTTTTTCCCAGAGAAGCTGTAAAACATTTCTTGCCCCGGGCATACGGTAATTAGGCAGTTCCATAACAAAAGGTACGGCTTCACCCCTGAACAGGGTGCCTTTATACAAAAATGCCACAAGTATGCCCACAACAATTCCTAAAAGGTACAGACCTATATAAATTAGCCAGCCTATATCGGGGAAGAATGCCTCAACAAAAAAGGCATAGATAGACATTTTTGCGGAACAGCTCATAAACGGCGTAAGCAGTATGGTCATTTTTCTGTCCCGTTCACTGGGAAGGGTTCTTGTAGCCATTACAGCAGGAACAGAGCAGCCGAAGCCAATAAGCATAGGTACGATACTTCTACCCGAAAGACCTATCTTACGAAGAGATTTATCCATAAAGAAAGCTACTCTTGCAATATAACCGCTGTCCTCAAGCAGGGAAAGGAAAAAGAAAAGAGTAACGATTATAGGCAGAAAGCTGAGTACAGAACCGACGCCTTCAAAGATACCGCCTATTATCAGACTGTGTATGGTATCATTAACCTGGGCATCCGTCAGGGCTTTGTCAGTAATACTCGTAAGCCATCCGACGCCCTTTTCGATAAGATCCTGAAAGAAAGCTCCTATAACATTGAATGTCAGGAAAGATACTAAGAGCATTATAAGAATAAAAGCCGGGATAGCGGTATATTTTCCGGTTAGTATTTTATCTATTTTGCTGCTGCGTAAATGTTCCTTGCTGACCTTCGGTTTACTTACTGCCTTATCACAGAGTCTGCCGATAAAATTAAACCGCATATCGGCAATTGCAGCACTTCTGTCAAGCTTTCGTTCCTTTTCCATCTGGGAAACTATATGTTCAATAGTTTCTTCCTCATTTTTATCAAGACCGAGAGCTGCAAGTACAAGCTTATCGCCTTCAATTACTTTAGTCGAGGCGAACCTCAGCGGAATACCGGCTATTTCTGCATGATCTTCAATCAGGTGACTTACACTGTGGATACCTCTGTGTACAGCACCGCCGTTTTCTGTTTTACCGCAGAAATCCTGATGAACAGGTTTTTCCTGATAATGTGCAATATGGATCGCATGTTCAACCAGTTCCTCGATACCTGCGTTTTTAGCTGCTGAGATAGGAACAACAGGTACACCCAGCAGCTTTTCCATAAGGTTTACATCTATGCTGCCGCCGTTTGAGGTCAGTTCGTCCATCATATTCAGGGCTACCACCATAGGTATGTTCATCTCTATCAGCTGCATTGTAAGGTAAAGGTTTCTTTCGATGTTTGTTACGTCAACTATATTTATTATTGCGTGAGGCTTTTCGTTCAATACAAAATTTCTTGATACTATTTCCTCATTTGTATAGGGCGACATTGAATAGATACCGGGCAGATCGGTGACTATGGTTTTTTCATGTCCGCGTATTGCACCGTCTTTTCTGTCTACTGTGACTCCGGGAAAATTTCCTACGTGCTGCTTTGCACCGGTCAATTTGTTGAAAAGGGTAGTTTTACCGCTGTTCTGGTTACCGACAAGGGCAAATTTTATTACAGTATCATCAGGCAGGGGTGTGCCGTCGCCCTTCAGATGGAATTTACCGCCTTCGCCCAGTCCGGGATGAAAAGTCTTATTGAATGATTTTTCATTTCCGGTATTTTTACTGTGAGCTTTTTTCTTTTCGTTTGACGTGCTGACTTCTATCTTCTCAGCATCTTCAAGTCTTAATGTCAGTTCATACCCATGCAGTCTCAGCTGTAGAGGGTCTCCCATGGGTGCATACTTTTCGGGGGTAATCTCCACTCCGGGGATAACTCCCATATCAAGAAAATGCTGCCGCAAAGCACCGTCGCCGCCTACTTTTTTAATCCGGACTGTCTGGCCCAGTTTTACGTCTTTTAATGTTGTCATTTCATACCTCATTTCGGGATTAAAATTTCCCGAATTAATAATCTTAAATACAAAATTTCCCCCCTGCCTGAGCAGAGGGGAGAAAATCGAGGTGACAGGACTCGAACCTGCGGCATCTTGGTCCCAAACCAAGCACTCTACCAAACTGAGTTACACCTCGGCGACTTTCTCATTGTACCACATCTTTTCTTTTTTGTCAATACTATTTTTCCCGGCAACATGGAAATCAAGTTTCTAAAAAAGAATATTAAAAAGTTGTATTATACTGAGTTTCTCCACTGTCATCCCGAGCATAAGCGAGGGATCTTTCCCAAAAAAGCAACTTTATCGCAAAGATTCCTCACTTCGTTCGGAATGACACGAGAGTTGAATCTCCTCAAAATGACAAAAAGGCTGCATTATTATTTGAAATTTGATTTCCGTGTTCCCGGCGAGCCAGCGTGACGCTGGACCCTAAAACGCGGGGTTCGCTTCACTACGTTTCGTTCTGAACTCGTCATTTAAACTTTTATTAGTCGCAGTTGTTACATTTATTATCGACTGTTATTTTTATGTTGTTCACTCAAAGTTTCAAAGTTATTGAAAAGCTTTATTTTCCCAAAGTTATTTTACACAAACTTTCCGGCAACACGGAAATAAATTTTGCCGGGGCATAAAATACTTATTTTACTATTAAAATAGACTTATAGTACAAGGCTGCTTTATTAAGGGAGCGCAGACTTTGCGTCCCAGACTCCTTTCCTAAAAATGTATTTTATCTTATAGTAGTAACCGTATTTAACCGTATTTTTGTGAAATAATTAGATTGAAACATCATTTTTTATATGATATAATAGAAAAGTCATTGAAAACAGGTTTATAATAAAACGGAGGTATAAAAATGGTAAATAAAAAATCCCTTGTAAGTATAGTTTTACTTGCGACTATGGTATGCTCAACTGTAATGGCAGGATGCGGAGAAAATGGAGAGAGCGAAAAAGAGGAAACTTCTCAAAAGAGCAGCGTTGTTTCTAAAGTTCAGGAATCAAGCCAGAATAATAAAACTACCAAAGCTTCCTCACAGGTGAGCACTGCAAAGAAAAATGACGAAAAGTCTAAAGCTGAATCCAAAGTCCAATCCAAGGTTGAATCATCCGCAGAAGAAAAAAAGGAAGAAAAAAAGAATAAGCTCAAGCCTGTACCTACAAAAATAGTTGATGATGATAAGCTTCCTTTGCCGGAAGTAGAAGATCCCACACCTGATTATTACGGTGAGGATATAAACAATATTTTTGTATACAACGGAACAGCGTATGAATATTTCTATGGTGACGAATATATGGCTCAGAATTATTCGGATGTTGTTTCTTACATGAAAAAACAGCTGGGAAAAGATATAACCGTATATAATGTCATAGTTCCCACACACATGGGTGTAGATCTTCCTGCAAAATTTGAAGGTCAGAAGGGCACTTCTCAGAAGGATTATATGCACACCGTTGTTACATCTTATTCGGCTGATGTAAAGGGTGTGGATACATACAGTAAAATGGCTCATCATAGAAATGAGTATCTTTATTTTAACAGCGATCATCATTGGACATCACTCGGCGCATATTATGCTTACAGGGCATTTGCTGAAAAAGCAGGTTTTCAGCCCCTGGATCTTATGAAACTGAAATCCGGTAAATATGAAGGCTTTTACGGAACATTTACAACAACATATGATGTTCCTGATCTTACACCGGATACTGTATATTATTATTATCCCGATTATGATATAGAGTGCCAGCTTTTTGACGAAAATGCTCAGAATCCGATAGATTGGCAGATAATGAATACATATGTTGATGCCGACAATGCAAGCTTCGTATTTCTCGGTGGTGACTATCCTCTTATTGTGTCAAAGAACCCAAAGGGCAACGGAAAGAAAGTCGCTGTTCTCAAAGAATCCTTCGGTAATTTCTTCTCCCCGTATATATGCTATACATACGGCGAAACACATATAATTGATCCTCGTCATATCAATATTGACCTCAAAAACTATCTTGAAAAGAACGGAATTTCGGAGGTAATTATTGTCAATAATGTTATGGCCTCTGCTACAGATATAGTTCTTGATGCTATGAAAAATCTGGTATCCGGCAGCAATGGAGAAACCGAGCAATCTTTTGATGAGTTTTCGGAAGAAAATGATAACGGCGATGAAGAGTATGCTGATAATGACGAAGAAGATAACGATGAAGAATATGATGTTGATTATGACGAATACTATTGATAAATAATAAAGATCAGAAATCACATAACCTAAGTAAAAAAGCATAAAAGTATAAATATTTATCAAAAGCCTCAAGTGAAAATAAAATAATCGGGCAGTCATACTAATGTGCAAGACACGGTATGACTGTTCTTTTTTTATGTGTATAAAAATATGCAAATTAATATCTTGCCGAAAAATACTATAAATAATTCTCCCCAAAAATCAAATACTATAGAAGTAACGACCGTACTGTCGTAAAGAAACTGTAATTATTAATCATAAATTATTAATTATAAATGATGGGTGAGATGGATATGAAGAAATATATGGTACTTATCAGTATTACGGTGGCAGCTATAGCAGCGATACTTATATCGGGAAATATAGCTGATGCTGCTGTTGAGGTACTGAGCACGGAAATAAACAGGACTGATTGTGAAAATATAGTGAACTCCACAGGCAAACTTCAGTACTTGAACGAGGTCAAAGTAAGCCGCAATAAATATTGTATGACTGATGAGCTTTTTGTATCGGAGGGGGATACTGTAAAAAAGGGAGATCCGCTTCTTACGGTATATGAAATAGATGACATAAGTAAGCTTACAAGCAGTTTTCCCGATGCACAGAAATATATGGAGCTTCTTTCAAATACTGAAATAGGGGACGATATTGCACAAGAGGTGAAAAAATATACTGTTCGTTCGACGATAGTATCTCCTGCCGACGGTACTGTTACAGGGCTGATATACACCAAGAATTCATTTGTGAATAAAAACAATACAATCATGAAAATATCTGATTCAAAAGAAATATGCGTAAAGGCTAATATAAGTGAAAGCTATATTGAAAAGATAAAGGAAGGACAGGCAGTCAAGATAAGATTTGCAGCACTCAGCGGAAAGCAATATACAGGCAAGGTCATAAAAATAGCCGAACAGGCAAAGCAGAACAGCAGTCTTACAGGGAAGGATACAGTAGTTGAAGTAACCGTAAAGCCTGACTCTGTTGATAAGGAACTGAGAATAGGATATACAGCAGAATGTGAAATAATAACATCCGTTGAAAAATCGGTGCTTTTGCTGCCTTTTGAGTATTTGTTTTCAGATCAGGATGGTGAATTTGTATACTGCGGCAATAACGGCAGAGCTAAAAAGATATATATAAAAACAGGAAGAGAATACAAAAACGGTATAGAAGTAAAATCGGGACTTAAAGAACATGATATAGTGATACGTTCTTCATCGGATGTTTCTGAGGGTTCAAAGCTGTCAATAAAAAAATAGTCGGGAGGACAGATCATGTCAGAAATATATCTGAATGCCGTAAAAAGTATTTTTGCTAATAAAGGAAGGGCACTGCTTACGTTTTTCAGTATTGCAGTCGGAGTATGTGCTGTTATAGTTACTATTAACATTTCATCTGTCGGAAGAAACATGATACGCAGCGAAATAGACAGTCTTGGCATAAGCGGTATTGCTGTCAGTACAAATGATACGGATACAAAACTTGGTCCTGCTGAGCTTGAACGTATCCGTTCATTTTCTTATGTAGACAGGGCAGTGCCGCTTATGGTAGATTCTGCTGATGCGTATATCAGGAATACGTCTTTTGAGGTTTGTTTGTGGGGGGTAGATAATTTTGCAGATAAAGCAATATCACTTGATGTCAGAGAAGGTCGTTTTTTTAACTCGGGAGATATATCCTCATCTTCAAGAGTATGTCTGATAGATGAAAAATTTGCATCCGGAAATTATATAAATGTGGGTAAAAGCATTGTAATCAAAAACGGTTCCGTAACAGATAAATATACAGTCATAGGTATTGTTCGTACAGGCAGCGGACTTTTGCAGAATATGATGGGAAGCTTTATTCCCGATTTTGTTTACCTGCCCTACAGCACTATGCAGAAAAATACGGGAAATGAAAATTTCTCACAGATCATCGTCCAGACGGATGAAAGATATGATCCCGATATTTCGGGCAAAAAGATGATAAATGCTATGGAAAAATATTCGGGGAAAAAAAATAATTATAAAATTAATGACCTTTCGGGACAGAAAAAGGATCTTGATAATATACTTGTAATAATTACGCTTATACTATCTGCGGTGGGGGCTGTTTCACTTATTGTTGCAGGAATAAACACTATGAATATAATGCTTGTTTCTGTGCGTGAAAAAACAAAGGAGATAGGTATTAAAAAAGCGCTCGGAGCTTCAAAGACAGCTATAGTGAGTGAATTTCTGCTTATGTCGGCAGTTATCAGTCTGATAGGCTGTGCAATCGGCATTTTGCTCGGAGAAGGTATTACTTTTTTAGGTGAAATAATATTTGGTTTGACAGCGGATATTAATATTGATATAATAGTAACGATTGTAATGTTTACGGTAGTATCAGGTACAGTTTTCGGAATATATCCTGCTTTGAAAGCAGCTCGTCTTGAACCTGCCGAAGCATTCAGATTTTTTTGAGCGGAAGTGGTAACGTGCGCCGGTTTCTGAAATATCCCAACATTCCCGAGGGAAAAGCTGTTTGTGTGATTACGTCAGATCGTTATTCGGGATATATAAATGAACTTCGTGATAACTTTCATATATCGGTTATTTCTCCCTTACCTCTTGATAATATATCGGGCTCGGAAAGATATCATGCCGATATGAGCGTATGTCATCTCGGCGAGGAGTTTTTTGCTCTGGAAAAAAATAATACTTCCGTAGACAATGCTTTAAAAAATAATAAAGCAAGGATATTTTACAGCGGTAAAATAACTGCGAGAGAACCGGGGCTTAATGTGTGTATTTTAAAAAACAGGATCATATGCAGAAAAGATACAGCCGACAGATCGATCATAGAGTTTTGTAAAGATAAAAGTATTGAAATACTGAATGTTCCTCAGAGATATGCAAGATGTTCTACGGCAGTAATAAATGAAAATGCTGTTATCACAACAGATGAGTCAATATACAGAATGTGCAGGAATAATAATATTGATGCTTTGAAGATCGACGGAAATGATATAAAGCTTGAAGGGTACGATTGTGGCTTTATCGGAGGCTGCTGCGGTCTGATATCGGAAAACGAGCTTGCTTTCTGCGGAGATATAACAGCACACAGAGATCATGAAAATATCAGAAGTTTTCTAAGAAATTATTCGGTCAGCCCCGTTTCTCTCGGGTGCGGTAAGCTGACTGATATAGGAGGGCTTCTGCCGATAATGGAGGAAGTATGATTGAAAATAAGGATCAGCAAAATTATAATATTATACGTATTATGTGTAGTTCTTGTGAATATGATCAGTATTCCTGTATCTGCATCATCAGATGTATCTATCAATATCAGCTGTGATAACAGCATAAGCGTTTCAAAGACTTTTACAGTAAAGCTTTCCATTATGAGTAATGATTCAATCGGAGCAGCTCATATAAGGGTGGTTTATCCCGAAAGATCTTTGAGATTCAGGAATTGTGAAATCGAGGATAAACAAAACGGCGAGTTTCTTGAGGAAAATAATATGGAAGGCGTCCTTGATTTTGTTTATGCCACAGATGAAAGCGGAGTAAACGAAAGAGTTATCAACATGGTATTTGAACCGCTTACAGAAGATGACAAACATCCCGAAATAAAAGCTGAGCTTATTGAATACGTCAGCTACTCAATGATATTCAGCTCGCCTGAAGCAAAGCAAAGTCTTCAGTTGTCATTCAAGGAAGCGCCCGGAACGGCAAGTTCAGTATCATCCGCTCTGTCAAAAACAGGCAGTTCATCTTCCGTAAGCAAAAGCAGTACATCAAACAAAAAGCAATCATCTTCTGCTTCAAAACAAAACAGCAAGAAAGAATCTGATAAAAATAACTCCGCTTCGGAAGTGGTTTCTCAGCAAAGCAGCAGGGTATTGAAGCAGTTTGATAAGAGTAAATATAAAGATGATCTGTCAGACTATACTTCTATATATTATCTGATCGGTGCAGTTATATTATTAACGATCGTAATATTAATATCATTGTCAATAGTCAGAAAGCTTAACAGCAAGTATATGCAATAAAATAGGATGCTGCCTGATCAGCAGCATCCACGTATAATTTTTATTACAGCTTCGAATATCCGAAGCTGTTTACAATTGCTTCAAGCTTCTCTCCGCCCTGACACATGGGGCATTTGTGAGGTTTGTAGCTTTGATAGTCACCCAGATCGTTGGGATCGAAAACACTGTAAACAGGATGTCCGTCACATTCTTCGACAGTAGCGAAAATTGCGGCAGCACCTACAACATTTCCGCCGTAATAATTAACAGCGTCAATTGAAGCAAGAACGCTTTTTCCTGTTGTAACTGATGCCGAAAGGATAAGAACGTGTTTGCCCGAGATCATGTGGAGAACATTGTCACGTATCATTATCTGACCGCCTGCGATAAATTCGGGAGACATTACATAAATAGTTCTGTGGGCGTTCATGTTAACATAATCATCTTTTGTCAGCAGATCGGCAATACACGTTCCAACAACTTCCATACCGTCAAGACAAAGGATGGTATCAATGATGGTGTTTACCTGATAATGTCTTACAAGCTCTTCTGCCACAGCTTTAGCTTCGGAAAGACGCATTTTCTGAGTGGTTACGTCAATAAAGTAGTTAGTGTGACTGTGCATTGTCGCAAAATGCCCCTTTTGTACACGAAGAAAAACATCTTGATTTTTTGTTCTTATTTTAAACTCTTTTGCCATAGTCTTCACTCCTGATAAGTAGTTTTATCAAAGCCAACATTAAGTAATTGCAGAAAGTCGGTTTCAATACAGGTTAATATATACATATTCGTCAATCTAATTCAGACATCAAAATGATACAAAGTTTAATAAGATGTCATTTTGAGCGTTAAGCGAATAATCTTTGAGTGACTTATGCACACTTTACTATGCCTGTCAGGTTTAATTAGAAAAAACGCACTTTAAGCCCCTTCGGCAAGCTCAAGAAAGAAGGTTGATTCTGAAAAGTAACAAAATAATTTCCAAATTAGATTGACGTGGCGCTGGCGAGCGGGCTGGTTGACAAAAATGGATTAACAGTGTACAATTGTAGATGGGAAAGCCAATAAAAAATACAGAATTAAGAAGGAGTAAAATATGCAGAACTCAAAAGGATGGAATATCCTTGGTATAATCGCCCTGATTCTTGTAGTAGGTGGATTCGGAGCTTTTTATATGTGGGATAAAAGTGAACAGGAAAAGCAAAATACGGCTTTTCAGCAGCAGGATAAAGAGGATAATCAAAAACAATATGCACGTTCAAAAGCAATAACCCGATATATGGAAGATGTTCAGAAAACCGTACAAAGCGAAATGAGCGGATTCGTTATCTTAGGGGATGACTATATTGCGGCAAGAAACAATCTTAGCTTTCAGTCATGTCTGTCTATGACTATAGATAACAAACTGTTTTACGATCTTAATCTTGAAATGGAAACAACTGCCGCTCTTGACAGTATTGAACTCGAAATACCTGTCGAAAATCATGCGGTGATTGATGAAAGCTTTCTTACCATTTTGACAAGAATAGGTGTGAAACCGCTGTATCTGGCAGATGATATTACTATTCCTGCTTTAAGAGATACTGTTGAAATAACATTCAAGACAGAAAATGATATACCTGTAGAGTTTTCTTCTCAGGTTGAAGAGAAGCTTGGCAGAACTATTATAGGAAAAGTTGCGGGTGCAATGTACTTCAGTCAGAAAGAAAATAAGTATATCTACAATTTCATGAGATCAAAAGAAGGTTCAAGCGATATTAGTGTAAAAGCCGGTACATCTGTAACAGTAGAAAGCTCTGAGTTTTCAAAAGATCTTATTCCTATAGTCTTTTTTGGCAATAACGACTACAAAAATACAGATCAGTATGTTAAAACTCTGAAAAAGGTCATTGATAGACAATCGGGAAGTAAGGGAAGATTTATTATAATAGGTCGTGCAAAAGCAGGATCAGATCTGGATAAAGCTATGAGTTCGCAGTTCGGAGACAATTATATAAGAGTAGAAGCTGACGAGAAGCTTGACATAGACAATCAGCAGCTTGCCGATACTGTTTTTGATAAAATGGAAAGTCTTGGATATTTTTCTGAAATAGAAGAGAAAGCAGATCTGACCAAAAAACAAATTGCAGAATATGATAAACAACAGGAAGGGAAGAATTAATGATGAAAAAAGGTGTTATTTCGGTTTTACTTATATCCGTTTTAGCCTGCTGTGCTGTATCGGGATGTAATAATAGTGATAATAAGGAAGCCCCGGTTTCCTCAGATACCTCGGTTGTTTCGGCAGATGAATCGTCAGATACCGAAACAAGCGGCTCTGACATCAGTGCATCGTCAGAAAAAGAAGATAGTGCCGACAGCAGTGTATCAAAGGATAATTCTGATCAAAGCAGCAATTCTTTGACATCAGAGAATTCTCGGAAGGTATCATCTGATTCAGGTGAACAGCCATCAGATGAAAAGGAAAGTTCTTTAGCAGAATCACGGGCTAATGAAAAAAGCGAAATTATTGTGGAAGTTTCAAAAGAAGAATCATCAAGAAAAGTAAACGATGGTTCACCGACAAAATTTGAATCATCGGCAGAAAGCAATAGATCTTCTCAGAATTCTTCAGGACAAGGAAGCAAGCCTGTCCAGCAGTTCTCCTCTCAGAGCAGTAAACCTTCCAAACAGCCCTCAAAGCCTGTTCAGGAAAGCAAAAGCGAATCGAAGCCGTCTTCAAAGCCCTCTGATGAAAGCTCAAAATCAAAGATTGAAGAAGAACTCGGACAGATCTCTCTGGAAGAAAATGAAACACCGATAATACCTGCAATATAAAAACGGAGAATAGTATGACAGGAACTTATAAGATCGCAGATAAGATCATACAAATCGTGTCCTTGTTTCCTGATGTTCATGAATACTGCAAAGATTATCTTTGTGAAGGAAAGGTTGATTTTACAGTAAGCACATCAGAGAATGATATAGACTTTGAACGGAAACGATCTCTCAGTGAAGCGATAGCCGAAAATAAAATGCCGTTGGATCACCCTGCAGGTTATCTTGAAGAGCTTGCGGTTTACAGGAAGATAGCAGAAAAAATGATCGGATATGATACTTTTCTTTTTCACGGCTCGGCAGTATCTGTTGACGGTAAGGCATATCTTTTTACTGCAAAGAGCGGTACGGGAAAGTCAACACATACAAAACTTTGGAGAAGGCATTTCGGGAACAGAGCAGTTATGGTAAATGACGATAAGCCGCTTATTAAGATCAGCGGCGATAAGGTTTATGTTTTCGGAACGCCGTATAACGGTAAATACCGCCTTGGCAGCAATATTTGTGTACCTCTGAGATCGGTCGCTTTGCTCGGCAGAAGCAATGAAAATCATATTGAAGAGATAACAGCTGTGCAGGCATATCCTTTATTGCTGCAGCAGGTATACAGACCTTCCGATCAGATGAAAATGATAAAAACACTTGAGCTGCTCAAAAAAATGACTGAATTAATTAAGCTTTATTCTCTTGGGTGCAATATGGAGCCCGAAGCAGTAATAATAGCATACGATGCAATGAAATAAAGAATAAAAACCGCCTGTCTGTGCACAATAATAACAGAAAGGCGGTTTTTTTATGGCAGTAAAGATAGGTGAAAGAACTATCAGACTTGAAAACAGTACAGGGATAATAGCATCTGCCGGCATTGCAGGCAAAAAAGAATCCGAAGGTCCTCTTGCTGCTCATTTTGATAAAATTTTTAATGACGACACACTTGGAGAAAAAACATGGGAAAAAGCTGAAATACGATTGCAGACAGAAGCTGTAAATACTGTATTTGAAAAGAGCGGTTTTTCTGCAAAAGATATTGATATAGTGCTTGCAGGAGATCTTCTTGACCAGTGCATTTCCTCAACTTACGGAATGCGTTCGTTCGGAATACCGTTTCTTGGTCAGTACGGAGCGTGTTCTACCATGGCACAGGCACTGCTTGTGGGTTCAATTCTGGTTGATTCATGTGCTGCGGAAAAAGTGCTTGCTGTTACATCTTCGCATTTTTGTTCCGCTGAAAGACAGTTCAGACTGCCGATAGAATACGGCGGACAGAGAAATCTTACAGCACAGTGGACAGTAACAGGTGCAGGCGCAGCTGTGATAGGGAAGGGTAATACTGCTTGTCGTATAGAAGATGTCACTATAGGGAAAATAACGGATATGGGTATTACAGATTCATCGGATATGGGTGCTGCTATGGCACCTGCTGCGGCGGATACAATTTCAAGCTATCTTAATGATACGCAAACATCGCCCGAGGATTATGATATCATACTTACGGGGGATCTCGGTGCAGTCGGGTCGGAACTTTTGTGTGAACTTTTAATGAAGGAAGGCAAGGATATTTCAAGAGTTCACCGTGACTGCGGAAAGCTGATCTTTGCACGTGAATATCAGGATGTTCACGCAGGCGGTTCAGGCTGCGGATGCTGTGCCTCTGTTTTCTGCTCGTATATTATGAAAAAGATTATATCGGGAGAACTTAATAATATTCTTTTTGCAGCTACAGGTGCTTTGATGTCGGTAAAAGCTTCAAAGCAAGGTGAGAGTATTCCCGGTATTGCTCACCTTATACACCTCAGAAAATAATGTGGAATTTGAAAAGTGGAAAGCGGGATTCATGAAAGTGGGGAAGGATTTTTTTCTTTTTAAGTATAGTTTGACACAGGATTTTATGAATTTATTTTCTTGAATCTTTGTACAGATACTATAGTTAAAGCTCAAAGCCCGGTGATTTAAAGTCATCATGCTTTGAGCTTTTTGTTATCGCTGAAATAAAAAAGTTTTTTTAAAAGGAATCGGCTATTGTGAGTTTTAATTTTTCGGCACTGTTTTTCAGATCACTGATTTCGTGATCGCTCAAGGAAAGTGTTTTTCTTTCAGATATTCCGTCTGAACCGATTATGCAGGGAAGACTTAATGAAACATCGTATAATCCATATTCTCCGTTTAATACCGATGTTACCGATGCGGTGACAGGTTCATTATTCAGAACAGAATTTGCCAGCATACATACACAGGTAGCTATACCATAGTGTGTTCTGCCCTTTGCGGCAATAATCTGTGCACCAAGTTTTTTTACTTTGTTTTGTATCTGATCTTTTAATTCATTATTCCAGTTTAGCCCGTTAAGAAGACAGTGTTTTTCGATCGTCATGCCGGAAACTGTCAGATTGCTCCATACAGGAAGCTGACTGTCACCGTGTTCTCCTATAACTATCCCATAAACATTGGAAATTGGACATTTTGCGTGATCTGCAATTGCTCTGACGAACCGTGAAGTATCGAGTATACAGCCTGTTCCGAAAACCTTTCCATCGGGAAGTGAAAGCCATTTTTGACCGTAATAGGTCAGAATATCAACGGGATTTGAAACGATAATAACAATGCCTCCGTTGTAATTATGCAATAGATTCTCGCAGACATTTTTCATAATACCAATGTTGTCATGTATCATGTCAAGACGGCTTTCGTTTGGTTTTCTGTTTCTGCCTGCCGTAATGATTATCAGATCGCTGCCGTCACAATCGCTGTATGAACCGGTTCTTACAAATGAATCGCCCATTCCGACCAGACCGTGGCGGATGTCATCAACTTCTCCCTGTGCTTTATTCCTGTCGATATCAATAAGTACAATATCGTCAGAAATACTTCTTAAAGACAGGGAATAGGCTATTGTCGAACCCACGTAGCCTGCGCCTATAATTGAAATTTTTTTCATATAAAACACCTCTTTCCGGATTATTTTACCGCTTGAGCTGTGCTTTTATACTTTCAGAACAAACGGTTAAAAATATCTAACTATAATTTTATTATAGTATATCATTATATTTTTTTCAATACTTTAAACTCAAAGTTGAAGAATATAATGTTTTTCGAGGGAAAAAATTTAACAAATACCAATACCGTAAACTATATAAGCTGTCAAAAAAGCTTGATACGCAGGCAATAAAACGTGTATAGTGAGTTCTGAGAGGCGCGACCCTCTCGTTCAGAATCCGGCGTTGTTGGTGTAAATTGATTGTGGAAGAATTGAACTTCACAATAACCTTGAGCGAGAAACATATAGTATCAGCCAATATAAAAGTGATAACCGCGACAAGTAAAGGTTGCAGCGACGAGCCAAGAGCAGCTTCACAGTTCAAAGCAGCTTCGCAGCTCAAAGCTAAGAGCTAAGAGCTCAGAGCTTGGCATCTCATTTTTCATAGCTGACATTTGTTTTGTTTGTCATTGAGCCGCTTAAAAAGCCTGATAC
>CACWRT010000002.1 GCA_902763365.1 uncultured Ruminococcus sp. | reverse complement strand
TCAAGAAGCCTGATACGCGGGCAGTAAATCCTGAGCGGCGAGTTCAGAGCGGATGCGAAGCGTAGCGATACCCGCGTTTAGGGTCCGGCGGCTCGCCGGGTTAGTGTAAAATTATAGTTGGCAAAAAATATTATCAATGGTAAAAAATAAGCTGCTCAAGAAGCCTGATACGCGTGCAGTAAATCCTGAGCGGCGAGTTCAGAGCGGATGCGAAGCGTAGCGATACCCGCGTTTAGGGTCCGGCGGCTCGCCGGCGCCGGGCAGGCTGGACATTAGTGCTTGGGAGTGATATAATCAGAGAAGGTGAGAAAGGCAGATATGTTTATCAATTTTAAAAATACAGACATAACAAGAAAGAGGAGATGGTTTTAGTTTGGAAAACAATGAAGATAAACGCATATATACTCTAAGTGTTGAAAAACCCGCAAAAGCTGTTATAAAGATGGGAGTACCTCTCATAGCGGGTATGTTTATCATGGTACTTTATAATCTTGTGGATACGTATTTTATAGGTCTTATGAAAGATGATTACCGGCTTGCTGCCGTAAACCTTGCCTACCCTGTCATGATGGTAACTATAGCAATTTCTAACATGATTGGTACAGGTGCATCCTCATTTATTGCAAGATCTCTTGGCGCAAAGGATACCGAAAAGGCAGAACATACCCTTACAGCGGGATTCAGCCTTACTGTCATCAACAGCATACTTGTTGCTGTACTCGGTCTGCTGTTCCTTCCGGCAATTATTACCGGACTCGGTGCTAAGGAAAATACATACCTGTATACAGAACAATATGTACGTATACTTCTTGTAGGCAGTCTGTTTACTATGGGTAACTATACTTTCGGGCAGCTTCTCAGAAGTGAAGGATCGGTCAGATACTCTATTGCAGGAATGATAACAGGCACTGTAATAAATATTATACTTGATCCTGTTTTTATCTTTACGTTTGGCTTGGGAATCGAAGGGGCTGCAATAGCTACTATAATCGGTAATGCTGCAGGTATGCTTGTTTCAGTAATATTCTATCTTACAGGCAAAACACTGCTCAGACCATCCTTTAAATATATATTCCCTACCATTGAGATCTTAAAAGAAATTTTCTGGGTCGGTGTTCCCGCTTCTCTCGAAACACTGCTGACATCTGCCGCTTTCATAGTAAATAATAATCTCGCCGTATCATACGGCGAACTTACTGTGGCTGCAATAGGCGCCGCACAAAAAATTCTTTCACTCGGTAATTATATTTATCAGGGCTTTGCGGCAGGTACTCAGCCTATAATGGGTTATAATTACGGTGCTGAAAACTATAAACGCATGAAAGCTGTTTTAAGATCAGGAATAACTGTTGTCAGCATAACTGAACTTGTGGTAATGATCATTTACTTCCTCTTTGCTCCGCTTCTTATAGGGCTGTTCACGGATTCTGCTGAGGTTATTGCAACAGGTTCAACCGTGCTTCGCACAATTATGCTTATCCTTCCTTTTGTGGGAGCAACTTCTATGAGCAGAATGTCATTTCAGGCTATGGGAATGCCTCAGTTCGCCTTCGGGATAACCCTTGTCAGACAACTGATACTTTATGTTCCCCTTCTCCTGCTTTTTGATCATTTCTTTGGTTTCGGAGGAATGATCTGGGCCCAGCCTGTAACGGAAATGATCATGATGTTTGTTTCTGTCTTCCTTCTCTATTCAATGCTTTCCAAAAAGGATAAGCTGATCTGAACATAATACAAAAAACCGACGAATGATGCTGAAAAACACATTCGCCGGTAATTTTTTATATCTTTTCGCTTATCATATACGGTGACAGTATCAGATTGTGATCTTTCAGTGAAGCCTGAATATCTATTATTCTTTGATTTGAACTCCCTCTGAAACGAAGGGAAATATCCTTTCTCTCCTGCACAAATTCGCCGTCTACAAGAATATCAATATACGAAAGCATCTCATCCGTAACCTCCGTATAAACCTTTCCTCCGCTTCTCAGATCGGTGTCAAACATATATCCGCTGTAGCACCATATGTTTTTTTCCGGCAGCTCCTGCCTTACCCTTCTCAGAAGCTTTACAAGCACTTTTTGATTTTCAGGCTCAAAGGGTTCACCGCCCAGAAGCGACAGCCCGTCAATATAATCCGGAGAAAGCAGACGCATTATCTCATCTTCCGTTTCCTTCGTGAAAGGCTGACCATAATCGAAGCTCCATGTTTCAGGCTGAAAACACCCCTTGCAGTGATGCCGGCAGCCTGAAACAAACAGCGATACCCTGATACCTATCCCGTTTGCAATATCACAATTTTTGATAGTACCGTAATTCATATCAAAGATGAAGCACCCTTTCCTTTATCTCCTGTGTTCTGCCCTGATTCCAGAACTGAGTACCGATATATCCGCAGGTTCTGCGGGCAACATTCATCTTATTCTGATCTCTGTTACCGCAGTTGGGGCATTCCCAGACAAGCTTGCCGTTATTATCCTTTACGATCTGTATTTCTCCGCTGTAGCCGCAGCACTGGCAGAAATCACTCTTCGTATTCAGTTCGGCATACATGATATTATTATATATATAACGTATAACCTTCATTACAGCAGGTATATTCTGCTGCATATTCGGAACTTCTACGTAAGAGATAGCTCCGCCGGGTGAAAGCGCCTGGAATTCGGATTCAAGCTTCAGCTTGTCAAATGCGCTTATAGGCTCTGTTACATGAACATGATAGCTGTTTGTAATATAATTCTTATCGGTAACTCCTTCTATTTTACCAAAACGCTTTTGCAGACATTTTGCAAATTTATATGTTGTGCTTTCAAGCGGAGTACCGTATATACTGTAATCTATATGTTCTTCGTTCTTCCACATTGCACAATACTCATTGAGTTTTTTCATGATCTTAAGACCAAGCTCTTTTCCTTCAGGCTCGGTAAGCTTTTTACCTATAAGACTGTATACACATTCCCAGAGTCCGGCATATCCAAGTGACAATGTAGAATATCCGCCGTAAAGAAGCTTATCTATAACCTCACCTTTTTTGAGACGGGATATTGCACCATACTGCCAGAGTATCGGAGCAGCATCTGAATGTGTTCCCAGAAGTCTTTCATGTCTGCATCTGAGCGCTCTGTGGCACAGATCCATGCGCTCCTCAAAAATTCTCCAGAAGGCATTGATATCTTTATTTGCACTGAGTCCGATATCAACAAGGTTTATAGTAACCACACCCTGATTGAAACGTCCGTAATACTTAGGCTTGCCGTTCTCGTCTACATACGGAGTCAGGAAGCTCCTGCAGCCCATACAGGTATAGCAGTGACCGTCTCCGTTTTTATCTATCTTATTCTGAAGCATTACCTTTTCCGAAATATAATCGGGTACCATTCTCTTCGCAGTGCATTTAGCTGCAAGCTCTGTCAGGTAATAATACGGATCGCCTTCATGTATATTATCTTCCTCAAGCACATAAATAAGCTTCGGAAATGCAGGTGTTATCCATACTCCTGCTTCGTTCTTTACACCTGTAACTCTCTGTTTCAGTGTTTCCTCTATTATCATGGCAAGGTCCTTCTTTTCTCTTTCGTCCCTTGCTTCATTAAGGTACATGAATACTGTTACAAAAGGTGCCTGACCGTTTGTAGTGAGAAGTGTAACAACCTGATATTGTATAGTCTGAACGCCCTTTGTTATTTCTTTTCTCAGACGTTCCTCAACTATATTATCTATGGTTTCCTGCGAAATATCTGCTCCCATCATTTTGAGCTCAGCAAGAAACTCTCTTTTGATCTTTTCTCTTGAGATCTGCACAAAAGGTGCAAGATGTGTCAGGCTTATGCTCTGACCTCCGTACTGGTTGCTCGCTACCTGAGCGATGATCTGAGTAGCTATATTACAGGCTGTGGAAAAGCTGTGGGGCTTCTCTATAAGTGTTTCGCTTATTACAGTACCGTTTTGCAGCATATCTTCAAGATTAACAAGATCACAGTTGTGCATATGCTGTGCAAAATAGTCCGCATCGTGGAAATGTATGATACCCTTCTCGTGAGCCTCAACAATATCCATAGGAAGAAGAAGACGTCTTGTAAGATCCTTACTTACCTCGCCTGCCATATAATCTCTCTGTACACTGTTTACGGTAGGATTCTTGTTGGAATTTTCCTGCTTTGCTTCCTCATTGTTACATTCTATAAGACTGAGTATCTTATTATCTGTTGTGTTTGAAGAACGTACAAGAGAACGCTTGAATCTGTATCTTACATAATTTCTGGCAAGCTGAAATGCACCCTTTGCCATTATCTGATCCTCTACCATATCCTGTATTTCCTCAACAGATACGGCACGATCCATCCTTGTGCATTTGTACTCTACATAATCAGCGATATCTCTGATCTGTTCGTCTGTGATCTTTCCGTTTTCTGTAGCATTATTTGCTTTTGTCACGGCTACTATGATCTTGTTGATATCAAAAGTTTCTTCTGATGAATTTCTTTTAATAATTCTCATAGATCTCAACTCCAAATTAATTTTTTATTCTTCGGCAGATAACATAACTCCGCTAAAAGCTATCCCTGCCGGATCCCGTTATAGACAATTAACCGATATGCCGATCATTGTCCTGCAGTGCGTGATACCTATTTTATTACAAATATATCAAAAAGTCTGTTGCATTTGCAACTAATCTATGATATAATACTATATATAGCGTAATGCACAAAAAATATGCCCAAGATATAGAGGTGTGACTATGGATCAGTATTCGGTTTTCAATAATTATTCAGACGCTGAGTTTGAAGAAATGAGAAAATGTCTTTCCGGTGAGAAACGCATCTTTGCAAAAAACGATGTAATAATGCGGCACAGCAACAGCGAAAACAATATAGGCATCATAAACAAAGGCGTTGCTTTTCTTCTGAGCATCAGCGAAGACGGTGAAAAAGGTATAATTGACTACTATGAAAAGGGTTGCGTTTTCGGTAAAAGCTTTGCACCGGATTGTGAAATCAATCTTTTTTATGTACTTGCAAAAGAAAAATGCGAGGTCACTTTTTTCTCTTATGACAGTCTTATGAACTGCTGCACGGAAAACTGCAATAAGCACAGAAAGATCATAAGCAATATTATCATGAACTCCTTCAGAAGAAGTCAGATGCATATTGATATTCTATCATGCCGTTCCATAAAAGGAAAGCTCAGTACATATTTCAGATACATGAAACACAGCAAAAATTCAGACAAGTTTGAAATCCCCGTTTCTTTGTCAGATCTTGCAGATTATCTCTCGGTAGACAGAAGTGCCATGATGCGTGAGATAAAAAAAATGAAGGATCAGAACCTTATCGACTCGAAAGGAAGTCAGATAACGATAATTGATCTTTGAGAACACGGCGCTTTGCCTTTTTGCATACAGCCACTATTATAAACCATTCATTGCAGACTAATCAAGTCTTTTAAAGAATTAAAATGACGAAAAACGCCGTAAGTACAATTTATAGTATAATTACTGTGTAGAAATTTATTATCAATTATTGTTGAAAATGACGGTTAATTGACCTTAACGGAGGTATAAATATGAAAAATATCACTATCATAACATCGCTTATAATTAATTCAATTGTATTTGTCGTAACAACAGGCATAGTCATCTCATATTTCTGCGGAAACACGGGGACACTTATAGAGTACGGCTACCAGTCATTTAAATTCTTTACAACAGATTCAAACATACTTGCAGCCATAGCTTCGTTATTTATGGTCATAAGCGAGGTCATGATATTAACGAAGAAGCGTGATAATATCCCATATTGGGTTCTTGTTCTGAAATACGTGGGCACATCGGCGGTAATGCTTACCTTCACGGTTGTTATAGGCTTTCTGGCACCTATATACGGACCTGCGGCCGTCCTCACGGATACGTCATTCCACACCCATGCAGCAGCGCCGCTGTTTTCTCTCATATCATTCTGTTTTATAGAATCAGAATACAGACTTCCGTTCAGGTGTACATTATTGGGTATAATACCTATGCTCATATACTCAGTCATATATACAATAAATGTTGTTTTTACAAATGTATGGAATGATTTTTATTCATTCAATATGGGAGGTTACTGGTACATATCCGCACCTATAATTATTATTGCAGCATATATCATTTCCGTAATAATTCTGCTCCTGCATAATCGTATGTGCAAAAAAACATAAAAATAAAAGCCGGTCTGTCAATCTGTGACAAACCGGTTATTTTTATTTTGTTCCGAATATCCTGTCACCTGCATCACCGACTCCGGGACAGATATAGCAGTCGTCATTCAGACATCTGTCCAGCGCACCGACATAAAGCTGAACATCCGGGTGTTTTTCGGTAAAAGCCTTTACTCCCTCGGGGGCAGCTATTATACACATACACTTGATATTTTTGCCGCCCTGCTTTTTGATCTCATCAACAGCATCCGTAAGTGATCCGCCTGTTGCAAGCATGGGGTCAACAACAATGACAAGACGCTCTTCTATAAAAGGCGGAAGCTTGCAGTAATACGGATGGGGCTTATGAGTCTGTTCGTCACGATACATACCTATATGTCCGACCTTTGCATTAGGCAAAAGCGCAAGCACTCCGCCGACCATTCCAAGTCCTGCTCGGAGTATCGGGACAACAGCAGGTTTTCTTCCGTCAAGAACAGGCTGTATACTGTCTTCTATAGGCGTTTTTATCTCAATATCCCTTGTCTTCAGATCGGAAAGAGCTTCATAACCCATAAGCATAGAAATCTCTTCAACAAGCTTTCGAAACTCGTTAGTGCCCGTACTCTCCATTCTGAGCATAGTGATCTTATGTCTGATCAGCGGATGATCAATATAGTGAACATTTGACATACAAATTCTCCCTTATTTATAAAGCCAAGGCACAAACTTCCACTGAACCACTTTTTTCTTCAGCTCATCGTCAGTAGAAGCCGTTATTTTCAGATAGTCCTCATAGCCCTTATTCTTTAAAAGCTTTCTTATAGATGTCTTGTTAAAGCCTTCGTCCAGCAGCTTATCTATACAGTTTATAACAACCGCGGGAATTTTCTGATATTCAAAGGCTTCAAGCAATACATTGTCGTTTTTATGCAGACTTTTCGCACGCTCATATACCTTTATCATAGCGTCAAGACGTTCAAAGCAGTTATTTGTTGCTCCCGAATTTCCGCTTCCCACAAGACTATTTACATAATCTCTTTTTATCTCCATATCAATATAGGCAGCTTTGGGATTATGCAAAAGAGAATTATAGATAAATGCCTCGGCATATCCGAGAGTACATTCCTCATAAAAGAAAACAGAATTTTTCAGCAAAAAGTCCCTTCTGAACAATACCGCTGTGAAATCCATGTAAATAGATGATCTGATAAGACGTACAACAATATCTGTTCCGAGTATTCCCTCGGGTATTATATCCTTATGATTTTCTTCGCTTGAAGACGGAACGGCAAAGACAAACTCAGCCTGTTTTTCTTCTGCTGCGTGAAAATATTCATTAATGTAATTTTTATAAAGTCTGGTAGGATAGACAAACGTAATATACTTTCCGCTTGCCTTGCGTATGCCTGTATTAAGAGCAGCGCAGACCGTACCATTTCCGCACTGTATAACCGAACCTTTAAGATTTCCTGTTTTCATCATATTCAGCGCGTCAAGAACACCGCCGTCAGTAGAATTCAGGTCTATTACAATGAACTCTACATCAAGATCTCTTGTTTCATCTGCTATCATTTTTATTATAGAAGCATTTTTTGCTTTATTATTTCTGGCGGGTATAATTATCGAAAGATCAACTTCTGACATAGTGCTACCACTCCATTCAATTCTTATAACTATTATAGCACATAAAATTAATTTTGGTGATTCTTACAAATGAGAATTTTTACATTTTTTAGCCCGCCGCTTTGGTGATTATGCACAAATATCAAACTAATTTTTCTCTGATCAGTTCTGCTGTTTCATTTGCAAGATTAGTAATCAGCTCAAGATCAAGACCTTCAAGCATAACCCTCACAAGAGGTTCTGTACCGGAAAGACGCACAAGTATCCTGCCGTCATCGCCGAGCTGCTCGGTTACGCTGTCTATTTTAGCCTTGATATCCTCATCCTGAGAATATCTTTTCTTTCCCTCGGCAGTTACTTTTACATTTACAAGCACCTGGGGATAATGTACCATAAGCGTTGCTATATCAGAAAGCTTTGCTTTTCTTCTGTTCACTATACCGAGAAGATGCGCGGCTGTCAGCTGACCGTCGCCTGTAGTAGCATGATCGAGGAATATAACATGACCCGACTGCTCGCCGCCGAAATTATATCCGTTTTTAAGCATCTCCTCAAGCACATATCTGTCGCCTACATTAGCAGCAACGAAATGAAGTCCGTTATCCTTACAGAATTTTGTAAAGCCCATATTTGACATTACAGTGCCTACTACTGCATTTTTGCTCAGCTTATTGCGTGAAGCGCAGTCCATAGCGCATATTGCCATAATGAAATCACCGTCGATCATTTCGCCGTTTTCGTCAACCGCAAGACATCTGTCTGCATCACCGTCAAATGCTACTCCAAGGTCAAGACCATTATCTACCACAAATTTCTGAATATTTTCCATATGTGTTGAGCCGCAGTTATCGTTGATGTTTATACCATCGGGCTTGTCGGAAAGCATATGACATTCTGCGCCGAGTTTGGTAAAAAGCTTTTCGGCAGTAACACTTGAACTGCCGTTTGAACAGTCAATTCCTATCTTCATACCGTCAAGTCTGTCATCCACAGTGCTGACAACATAGTCAATATAATCATTTACGGCATTCTCATCACGTATAACTTTACCGAGTCCGCTGCCTGTGGGCTGGGGATAAGGCTTTGAATTATCCAGTACAATTGCTTCTATTTCATCTTCCATTGCATCGGGCAGCTTATAACCTGTTGAAGCAAAGATCTTTATGCCGTTGAATTCAAACGGGTTGTGGGATGCCGAGATCATAAAACCTGCATCGGCATTGTATTTTCTTACAAGATATGCAACTGCGGGAGTCGGAACCGCGCCGATGATGATCACATCAGCCCCCACCGAACACAAACCGGCGGTAAGTGCGCCTTCCAGCATATCAGAGGAAAGTCTTGTATCCTTACCGATAAGCACTGTAGGATGTTTGTCGCTGCCGCTTTCTGTAAGTACCATTGCTGCAGCTCTTCCTATATTTGTCGCAAGCTCTACCGTAAGCTCAGAGTTAGCTACGCCTCTTGCACCGTCTGTTCCAAACAATCTGCCCATTCTCAATATCTCCTTTAAAACTCAAATATATGTTATCATTGATAAGACAGTACAAAGCTTTCTCTGTATATCTCATCATGGTTAATATTCCGATCAAAAATTATATTGTTCCAATATTATGCTTCAGACTGCATAAATATGCTATTCCCGAGGCATTATCGGAAGAATATTCAGGTTCTGCAAAATATGGTTCATATCCATATCTTCTTTTAAGTTCTTTTTTCAGTCCGTCCTTTATGATCCTATCGGACATAACTCCGCCTGCGTATACAACAGGTATCTCTCCGTAATGTGCGATAACTCTCCCTGTCATTCTTATCAGTGTTTCTTCAATATGTGCAAGACAAAGCGCCGATACATATTCCTCTGATCTTCCGTTATCATAAGCTCTGCGGCAAATATTTTCTATTCCTGACAGGCAGCAGTCTGCATTCTTTAATGAAATTTTCAGACCATTGACTTTTTCCGTATTTGCTGCGGCAAGTCTTTCAAGCTCCATACCGCATGGGAACTTCAGCCCCATCATAACGCCAACTCTGTCAATAAGCTGACCTGCATTAAGATCAAGAGTTTTTGCGGCAAGTGTTATGTCAAATACATTTTCTCTTCCGGGCTCGGTGTAGAGACATTCTGTTGTTCCGCCCGAAACATGAAACGCTATAAATTTTTCTCCGTAAAGATCGGTCTTTCCGGCGCTGTAAAGAGCCGCGGCAATATGACCGTCCTGATGAGAAAAAGTATACATAGGTATTTTTTCTGTCTGAGAAACTATTTTCGCTGCTCCGAGTCCTACTGTAAAACAGGGCATATACGAACCTTCCGCATTTCTCGGACGTGAAGAAACACCGACTGCCGTAATTTTTCCGCCGAACTCGGCAAATAGCTCTTCCGTTACCTGCGGCAGCTGCTGAACATGATGAAAAACTGCGTCACTCTGACGCAGGCCGCATTCTCCCTTTTTTACAGGCAGGAGTTTTTTCTTCATTATCATTTTTCCGCTGTCGCTGTCATAAATCGAAGCAGATGTAGTATAATTGCTGGTATCTATCCCTAAATAGTATGGCATTATTTGTCACCGCTTTTTCCGGTTTTTTTGGCAACGGAGCCAAGTACGCCGTTTACAAAGCTGCTGTCACCGTCAGCAGCATATTTTTTTGTAAGCTCGACTGCCTCATTTATAAACACCTTTACAAGAGAGCTGTCAACATAGACAATCTCATATATTGCCACCCTCATTATAACAAGAGAAACCTTTGAAATTCTGTTTATCTTCCAGCCTTTCAGATTTTCCCCGATCATTTTATCAATTTCTTCCATATTTGAAAGAACACCGTTTACAAGAGTCTTTGTATACTCCCCTACTTCTACATCTCTTGCATCCTTGGCTTCTTCTATGATAATTTCAATATCATCCTTCTGTACCATCTGCTCAAAAAGCAAAATGAATGCAAGTTCCCTTTCCTCATGTCTTTTTGTTTTTGTGCCTTTAGAATTATCTCCCATAGCATTTTTTCCTTTCGATCTGCATTTCATATTATGCCGGAGGATAATGGTCAGTGGTGGGTTCTGATACTGACCGCTCCCACTAACCACCGATCACTGCCGGATAACAGAAAATTTTAATGACGTTTACTATAAATGCTTATCAGCGTCCGTCAATTCCGGATCTTGTTGCGGCTTGAAATATCAGCCGTTGTATTTTACTTTATGGAATACTTTTTTGCCCTTTTTGATGACAATGAAGCCTTCGGAGAAATCTTCCGATTTTATTTCGGCTTTTACATCTGTCACTTTTTCATCATTGACAGAAACACCGCCCTGCTGGATAAGTCTTCTTGCCTCAGCCTTTGAAGGTACAAGCTTGATAAGGAAAAGCAGATCTATAAGTCCTATCTTTCCTTCTGTCAGATCAGCTGCGCTTATCTCACTTGAAGGCATATTGTCCGTATTACTCTTGCTTGAAAACAGCGCTCTTGCACCCTCGAGAGCTTTCTGTGCTTCCTGCTCGCCGTGAACAAGCTTTGTAAGCTCAAACGCAAGTATTTCTTTAGCTTTGTTAAGCTGACTGCCTTCCCATTTTTCCATTTCTTCGATCTCCTCAATCGGAACAAATGTGAGCATTTTCAGACATTTTATAACATCGCTGTCTGCAACATTTCTCCAGTACTGGAAGAAATCAAAGGGACTTGTCTTTTCGGGATCAAGCCATACGGCACCCTTTTCTGTCTTGCCCATCTTTTTTCCTTCCGAATTAAGGAGAAGATTTATTGTCATAGCATGAGAATCCTTGCCGAGTTTTCTTCTTATAAGCTCCGTACCGCCCAGCATATTGCTCCACTGATCGTCACCGCCGAATTGGAGATTACAGCCGTAACGCCGGAACAAAGAGTAGAAATCATAGCTCTGCATTATCATGTAGTTGAACTCAAGAAAGCTCAGACCTCTTTCCATTCTCTGCTTGTAACATTCCGCTGTAAGCATCCTGTTTACGCTGAAGCAGGCACCTACTTCCCTGAGAAGCTCAACATAATTAAGGTCAAGCAGCCAGTCAGCATTATTTACCATAAGAGCTTTTCCTTCGGAAAAATCAATAAAACGGCTCATCTGCTTCTTGAAACATTCACAGTTGTGATCAATATCCTCTTTAGTCAGCATCTTTCTCATATCAGTCTTGCCTGAGGGATCACCTATCATTCCTGTACCGCCGCCGAGCAGCGCTATCGGCTTGTTGCCGGCCATCTGCAAACGCTTCATAAGGCTGAGCGCCATAAAATGACCAACGTGCAGACTGTCAGCCGTCGGGTCAAAACCTATGTAAAAAACAGCCTTACCCGAATTGACAAGATCTCTTATTTTTTCCTCATCAGTTGTCTGTGCGATAAGTCCTCTTCTTTGAAGCTCTTCATAAACTCCCATTTTAATTCGTCCTTTCTGAATTCAGGGGGTGCAAAAAATGCCCCCTGTATATTATAATAACAGAGGGCGATAATAACCGCTGTACCACCTCAATTCGCTGCAGCCTCACGACAGCAGCCTCACGGGTACACATCCATACCCTTGCATTTTAACGTTTGCAAGACGGACAGAACTACTAAAGTTTCACCCTGCCGGCTCCAAGATGTATTTCAGACGGGCACGACAGATATTTACACCGGCCATATCCTCTCTTTGCTCGTTACTCCGACTTACTTCTTCTTTTCTCAGCCGTTAAAGTATAGTATACCGATTTTTTTATCCTTTGTCAACAGAAAAAACGACACTTAACGAACCTTTTTTTAAAAAACTCTCGTTTATATAAGTGAAAGCGGAAATTTCAGCTTAAATAAATATATCACCAGAACAGTGAGGTGAAGGAATGAATACTGTTTCGGGCGATGATATCTATGCAAATATCATAGAAAAATATCTGCCCGAGCTGAATGAAGCCTATTCACGTTCTGATGAGGAATACAAGGCTTTACTGAACAGATATGAATCTCAGTTAACAGATGATGAGATTATCACGCATGATGAATCAGGACAACTAAACGCAGTTCTTGTTACAAAAAAGCTGATGAACATTAAATACAAAATTTCCATTCCTCTCGTACATCAGAGCAATACATATCAGCTCGACCTGTCAGAAACAAAATCAACATTAATAGGCAAGGCGGATATAACTCTGAGATCTGTCAAGGTATCCCCCTACAGAATGACGATACTCGCTTACTCCTCTATGTGGCGTCCGATAAGAGAGATCGCAAAATCCGGAGGACTTGATATGATCATAGAGATGGAAAACGGAGAACAGGTACTATGTGATATGTATGGCAGCGGCAGTGACCCCACGACCGGTGAATTTATTATAGCAGCAGACTTCAATGAAAGACGAAATGGAGGCGGAAAAGTCTGCACAATAGACCCCACAAAGATAAAAGCCATTTACATGGGAGAAACTAAAATATACGGATAAAATCGAAAACCGCCCGAAAGGGTGAGTGTAGTAAATCCTCAGAAGCATTCCCGCCGACAATATAACGGCGGGAACGTCATTTTATGCACATAGTCTCCCCGCCCTCACAGCATTACACCGTGAGGGCGGGGACGAGGATTATACATACAAATAATAGTTTTTTGCTTTGTCAAAAGATATTTGAATTTTCTTCATACACAATTTCTTCCTCTACATCAATTTGGGGAAATAAGTAGGAACCTTCAGCTTCAAGGTTATATGTCTGTTTTTCATACTCATAAGTTTCCATTACTTCATCTGGTATGTTGTCTTCATGTTGTCTGAAATATTCTTTAAAAGAAAACAAGCTGACTCTCATATGTCTAATCAATTTTAATCTGTCGATATCAGAAAGCTCATAATCAGGGTCGTTGTATGCGTTACATTCCATAGTAATGATATTGCAATAATTCATAATATTCTCACCTGACATTAAATCTACGTCTTCATCTTCATAAATCATCAGCATCTCTTTATCACAATATCCATCATCTGCCAACTTTTTTCTAAGCTCTGACTCTTTTTCAAGGAAATAAAAATATTCTTCTACGTTGAAATAAGTTATTTGATTGTCGGTCAATTCTTCCCAACTGAGTTCGGGAGATATGCCATATTTCTCCATTAAACGCTGACGTATATACGGAGTAATTTCTTCAAACTCTTGTTTTTTTAACTGATCCAAATTGACACTTATTCTCTTAACGGGCGTAAACTGAGGCTTAATACGATCATAAATCTTTATCTGAACTCCGCTTTTATCAGAATTATCGTTTTCTACCTTTGTATCTGTATGGATCTGGCTTGTATTTTCAGAGATTTTGCTTTCTATTTCAGAATTATTATGGGCTTTTTCCGTAATTGTTTCAGAATTGTTCTGATTTGCCGATACAAAAACCGCCGCAGCAGCAATAAAACATAAAACCGCCGCTGCCGATACAATTCCTGTTATTCGCCGGGTTTTCTTCGGGTAGTGAGCCTTATCCGCACTTTTGACATTTTCTATCATTTTTTCCTTTGCAGCATCCGACAGGCTTATCTTCTGCATAGTTGTTTTTAAGCTTTTCATGTTGCATACTCCTCTCTGTAAATTTCTTTTAAAATGCTTCTGCCTTTCTGTAGTCTCATTTTGACTGCTGGTTCCTTTACAGCGAGCATATCGGCAATTTCTTTGATCTTGTATTCTTCCACATAATACAGTTCAATAACAATCCTCTGCTTCGGCGGCAGCTTCATAAGCTCCTCAAGCAGACCTCTCTCTTCATCATCACAGCAAACGCCTGCAAATTCCTGTATGTCATCAATACTGATATGATCGTGCCGCTTGAAAAAGCCTATCAGATTTTTGCACTTATTTACTGCTACCGTTATAAGCCATGCTTTTTTATGTTCATCGGAATCGAAGGATCTGTTATTCTGATAATACCCTATAAATGTTTCCTGAACAACATCCTCTGCATCATGCGGGTTTTTAAGCATGGTTATACAGATTCTGTACAGCATATCGGCATAACTATGTATAGTTTCTTCGATATCTTCATCAGTGCGCACCGATCTTTCATCCATACCTATCAACTCCTTTCACTAATAATACAAATCAAAAGCACAAAAGGTCAATATTTTCCGTAAAAAAATTTAAACCCCCGCCGATACATTACCGACGGGGGTTTTTATAATATGAAAATTTTCAAAAACTATAATAACGAATAATTATTCATTAATACATTCCGCCCATGCCGGGGTCGCCTGCGGGCATTGCGGGAGCGGGCTCTTTGATATCTGCAACAAGTGATTCAGTTGTGAGAACCATTGCAGCAACGGAAGCTGCATTCTGGAGTGCACTTCTTGTTACCTTTGTGGGGTCAACGATACCGTTTGACATCATGTCAACATACTCTTCTGTAAGAGCATTGAAGCCATAACCCTTCTTGCCGCTTGTAACGATCTTGTCAACGATAACAGAACCTTCAAGACCGGCATTCTCGGCGATCTGACGTACAGGCTCTTCAAGTGCCTTGAGTACGATCTTTGCGCCTGTCTTTTCGTCGCCCTCAAGAGTGTCAACAAGTGCTGATACAGCGTCAACTGTATTAAGAAGCGCTGTGCCGCCGCCTGCTACGATGCCCTCTTCAACTGCTGCCTTTGTAGCTGCAAGAGCGTCCTCAATACGGAGCTTCTTCTCCTTCATCTCGATCTCTGTAGCTGCGCCAACCTTGATAACAGCAACACCGCCTGCAAGCTTAGCAAGTCTTTCCTGGAGCTTTTCTCTGTCAAAGTCAGATGTAGAAGCTTCGATCTGAGCGCGAATCTGACCAACTCTGCCCTTTATATCCTCGGCATTTCCTGCGCCGCCTACGATAACTGTGTTTTCCTTGTCGATCTTTACCTTGGAAGCACGGCCCAGCTGACCCATGTGTGTATCCTTGAGCTCAAGACCGATCTCCTGTGAAATAACTTCGCCGCCTGTAAGAACTGCGATATCACGGAGCATCTCTTTTCTTCTGTCGCCAAAGCCGGGAGCTTTTACACCGATACAGGTGAATGCGCCTCTGAGCTTGTTTACAACCATGGTTGAAAGCGCCTCGCCCTCGATATCCTCGGCAATAATAACAAGCTTGTTCTTGCCTGCCTGGATCATTTCTTCGAGAAGCGGAAGTATCTCCTGGAGATTGGAGATCTTCTTGTCTGTGATAAGAATGAAAGCGTCCTCTACAACAGCTTCCATCTTCTCTGTATCAGTACACATATAAGGTGTGATATATCCTCTGTCGAACATCATACCGTCAACAACATCTGAATATGTTTCAGCTGTCTTTGACTCCTCAACAGTAATAACACCATCGTTGCCAACCTTCTCCATTGACTCTGCGATAAGATTACCGATAACCTCATCAGCAGCTGAAATAGTAGCAACTCTTGCGATATCCTTAGAGCCTTCAACCTGCTTTGAATTCTCCTTGAGAGCCTCTACGGCAGTATCTACAGCCTTGCTGATACCCTTCTTGAGAATCATGGGATTAGCGCCTGCTGTAACGTTCTTCATACCCTCACGGATAAGAGCCTGTGCAAGGAGTGTAGCAGTCGTTGTACCGTCACCTGCAACATCGTTTGTCTTTATGGAAACTTCCTTTACAAGCTGTGCGCCCATGTTTTCAAAAGCATCATCAAGCTCGATCTCTTTTGCTATTGTAACACCATCGTTTGTAATAAGAGGTGCACCGAATTTTTTATCAAGAACAACATTTCTGCCCTTGGGACCCAGTGTGATCTTAACTGTATCTGCGAGCTGGTCAATACCGCTCAGAAGTGCCTTTCTTGCATCTTCTCCGTAAACTATCTGTTTAGCCATGATAAATTACCTCCAAATGTCTTTATTTCCTTTTTTCATTCATGATGTATTATTCAACTACTGCCAGAATATCCGACTGACGAACGATGGTGTATTCCTCACCGTCAAGCTTAACATCTGTACCCGAATACTTGCTTGTGATAACCTTATCACCGATATTCACATACATTGTTACCTCTTTGCCGTCAACCATTCCGCCCGGACCTACTGCTACTACTGTAGCAAACTGGGGCTTCTCCTGTGAAGCAGCTGTAAGAATGATACCGCTTTTTGTTGTTTCCTCCGCAGCCTCAGCCTTTACAACAACTCTGTCAAGCAATGGTTTAATAGTCATAATAAATTGCCTCCTTAAAGCAAATTAGAATAATTTCATTTAGCACTCTCAACCCTTGAGTGCTAAAATTATTGTATACCCTTTTACAGGAAAAATCAAGTGTTATTTGAAATTTTTTGAAACTTTTTTATAACTTCCGATAATTGAGCCTGTTCTATCTTTTCATACCCATAAATAATACATATGTTCCGTTATAGTCAGTAAATACCTGTAATATCCGGAAATAGTCATCTTAGCCTGAAACAGACAAAAAAATCCCCCGATATGATCTGTACCGGGGGAAATAAAGACTTTTATCTTCCGTCACGATGGACTAATACGACATATGCAGTTTTTAATATGATCTTTGCATCCGTCCTCAGACTTCTTTCGGCAATATATTTTCTGTCCATCTCCATCCACTGTTCAAAGGATATGTCATTTCTGTTTCTGCTCGCCTGCCAGTAACAGGTAAGTCCGGGAGTAACAGCAAGACGCTTCATATCGCTTTCACTGTACTGTGCAACCTCATCCGGAAGCGGAGGTCTGGGACCAACTATAGACATATCACCCTTCAGAATATTGATAAGCTGCGGAAGCTCGTCAATATTCGTTTTCCTGATAAACTTTCCTATTCCTGTTATTCTCGGGTCATCCTTCATTTTAAAAGCAGGACCATCCATTTCATTATATTTCTGAAGCTTCGCTTTCATAGCTTCCGCATCAAGACACATTGAACGGAATTTATAAAGCTTAAAGAGCCTGCCCTTTTTCCCTACACGTGTCTGAACGAATATGGGATGCCCCTTTCCGTCCCAAAGAGATATAAGGATCGTTATAACAATAAGAAGAGGACTCAGAACTATCAGCGCACAAAGCGACAGAATTATATCAAAAAAACGTTTCAGGAAAGAATACAAACGTTTCTTTTCATATGTAAAAACAGTGTTTGTATCAACGCCTGCGGATGACGGGATCAATGCTTCATTATTCATTTCAGACACTCCAAATTCAGACTCTGACTTTTCAGGAACAGTTTTATTATAACATTTTTGTTTTCTTGAGTCAATGTTAAATGGGATAATTATGCCAATTGGAAAAATTTTTATATGATAAGTCAAATTCTGCTTATTTTCAATGGATCATTACAGCATTTCTACGCAAAAAAAGCCCGATACACACAAGTATACCGGGCATATTATCATGTATTTTTATCTACCTGATGAAACTGCTTCAGATTACCTGTTTTATTGCTTCGCTTTGCAAGCTCGTCCATTACTTCATCAACAGTAATTCCCTGCTGAGCCATCATTACAAAAAGGTGATAAATAAGATCTGAGATCTCAAGAACAGTTTCCTTATTATCACCGTTCTTAGCAGCAATAATAGTTTCACTGCATTCCTCGCCTACTTTTTTAAGTATCTTATCAAGACCCTTTTCAAAAAGATAGCAGGTATATGAACCTTCCTGTTTTTCTGCTTTTCTGCTCATGATAGTATCATAAAGAGCATAAAGCTCACCCTTGTTCTCCATTTTTGTATTCCTCCCAGATATTATTAAAAAAGCATGAATGACTGCCTGTATGACAAGCAGGACCTGTCTGATCGACCGTTACAAGCAATGTATCCTTATCGCAGTCGCCCTTTATGTCAATGACCTTCTGCAAATGTCCGGATGTAGCACCCTTATTCCATAATTCCTGCCTTGAGCGGCTGTAGAACCATGTATAACCTGTTTCAAAAGTCTTGCGCATTGACTCGCGGTTCATATATGCAAGCATAAGAACCTGACCTGTTGAACGCTCCTGCACTATTGCGGGAAGTAGATCAGCCTTTTTGAAATAGTCCTCTATAAAGTCAAACTTATCCATCAGATATTGGCTCCTTTGCCGTTATGTTTGGCTGCATTTGCTATCTCGATTGCCTGCTTCAGATCAAGCGAACCGCTGTATATAGCCTGACCGCAGATCGCACCGTAAATATCAAGATCGGTAAGATTTATAATATCCTTAAGATTTGCAACTCCGCCGGAAGCTATAATATTGCAATTCACAGATGCTTTCAGTTCATCAAGCATCGTAAGGTTAGGACCGCTAAGCATACCATCCTTTGATATATCGGTGAAAATAATATAATGAACACCAATATCCTCCATCTGTTTTGCAAGATCAATAAAACCTATCTCGGATGTATCTGTCCAGCCCTCGGCCGATACAAATCCGTTTTTGGCATCAATGCTGACGGCTATATTCAGAGGATATTTCTTTACAGCATCTCTTACAAAATCGGGATCTTTTATTGCTGATGAACCCAGTATAACTCTGTCTATACCGTTTTCAAGGTAAAACTCCACTGATTCCATATTGCGTATGCCGCCGCCTACTTCTATTTTCAGACCGGTATTCTTTCTTACTTCAAGAATCAGATCGGAATTGACCCTCTGACCGTCCTTTGCACCGTCCAGGTCAACCATGTGCATAAAAGAAGCTCCTGCCTCTTCAAATGCCTTAGCTGTTTCTACAGCATTTTCAGCAACCTTATGTGCTGTAGAATAATCTCCTTTATACAATCGGACACAAGTTCCGTCTTTAATATCAATTGCAGGTAAAACTAACATATATATCAACCTTTCATTACTGAATCATATTGCTGCTTTTTTCATTATCCTCATAATACACCTTTTGTCGAGAGAGGTTTGTCAGATCCTGTCAGAGTTACTGCTTCCCTGAGAGCATGAGCAAGAGCTTTATACAAAGCCTCAGTCATATGATGGGAATTTTTTCCGTAGGGGCAGCTCAGATGAAGTGTTATGCCGGAATTGAAAGCAAAAGCTCTCATAAACTCCTCTGTCATACAGCTGTCATATCCACCGATACGTTCCTCGGGAAATACTGCATCAAACACAAGGAATGGTCTGCCGCTGATATCCAGCGAACAAAAACCCAGCGCCTCGTCCATAGGCACATAAAAGCTGCCGAAACGCTTGATTCCGCCTTTATCCCCAAGCGCCTTATCAAAAGCTTTTCCAAGAACGATGCCGGTATCCTCTATCGTATGGTGACAGTCTACCTCAAGATCGCCGTGTACTTCAACATTCAGTCCGAAGCCGCCATGTACCGCAAACGCCGTCAGCATATGATCAAAAAATCCTATGCCCGTATTTATGCTCACATTACCCCCGTCCAGATCCACAGAGATCTTTATCTGAGTTTCCTTAGTATTCCTGCCAAGCTCCGCAGTACGCATACGATCCACCTCTTTCGTAAATTTAAGTATAGAACATTTTTTTGTCTTTGTAAATACAATTCGGAAAAAAAGGTTTATTTTATGATTTCCATACAAATTGATAATTTTTTAACGATTAGTTTTTAGTATGTTTTTCATAATATATTTTTCAAAAAGCAGAAGGAACTGATTGTTTTCCTGCACGCTTCCCGAGGTTATTCTCAGTGCCCCTGCCTTTTTGAACCATCTGATCGCAACACTGTTTTCAAGCATAAATTCAAATATGTCTCCTGCCTTTTCTGTTTCGAGAAAGACAAAATTTGCATGGGGTTCGTATACCTTCATCGGCAGATGATAGTTATCTGTAAGCTTCGATAGCTGTTCATAAAGATATCCGGTATTATTCACTATCTCATCTCTGCGGACCTTTAACATATCCTTATGCGAGTAAATACAAGTGCCTATCTCCTGAGAGAGCATATTTACATTATAGGGTGATTTTATTGCCCTGAGAGCCTTGGTTATCGTTGTATTTGCCACTGCAAAACCAAGCCTTATGCCTGCCGCGCCCACTGCCTTTGACGCAGTTTTCAGCACTATAAGATTATCATACTTATGAGCTTCCTTCAGAAGCGGTTCGTTCCAGAAATCCATATATGCTTCATCAAGAACAACAAGGCTGTTTCCTGCGCCGGTGACAAGCTTTCTTGCCTGATCCGCAGTTATTCCCTGTCCTGTTGGATTACACGGATTTGAAAAAATGATCATATCCGCATCATTTTCTTTTGCAAAGCTCAGCAGATCATCAACATCAATGTTAAGCTCATCATTTTTCTTATAGGTGAATACATCATTTTCCGATAGAAAAGAATAAAAACCATACATGGAAAAATCAGGATCGACAACTACTACCCTGCTGCCCTTACTAAGCATTGCGGAAGCCAGAAGATACAGCATTTCATCAGATCCGTTTGTAACGGTTATATTATCAGGATCAAGGTCATAATAATCTGCGAATGCTTTTGTAAGTTTTTTTGCTGTCGGGTCGGGATAACGGTTAAAATCTGTTTTGTCTATTATTTCCTTTATTTCTTCTTTTACATCATCAGGAAGATTAAAAAATGATTCATTTGCATCCAATCTTATTTCATATGTACCGCTTATGGGATCGTAGGGTTCAAGCTCCCTTACCTTTTCGCTTAATGTGTATGGCATAATATACCTCCTTAAAGTTTTTTCGCCCCGCTGAGGGCAGGACGAAAATGCTCTTTATTCAAATCTCACTATAATTGAATTTGCGTGTGCTGTCAGACCCTCAGTATTTGCAAATCTTACAATGTCATCGTGGTCTGCTTTCAGCGCAGATTCGGTATAATATATGAAGCTGGATTTTTTTATAAAGCTGTCAACAGAAAGCGGTGAGAAAAATCTTGCCGTTCCGCTGGTAGGCAACACGTGGTTAGGTCCTGCAAAATAATCCCCCAAAGGCTCGGGTGAATAATTGCCAAGGAACACGGAACCGGCATTATCAAGCCTGCCGACATATTCCATAGGATTTTTGCAGCATACCTCAAGATGCTCGGGAGCAAGACCGTTTGCCATTTCTACAGCCTTATCCATATCTTCACAAACAATTATCGCGCCAAAGTTTGTCAGAGATTCATCTATTATATCCTTTCTTGACAGAGTCTGTATCTGCCTGTCAAGCTCGGCAATAGTCTTATCCGCCAGTTCCTGTGAAGTAGTGACAAGAATTGCAGACGCCATTCTGTCATGCTCAGCCTGTGACATAAGATCGGCTGCAAGGAATTTCGGGTCTGCGCTTTCATCTGCAAGCACAAGTATTTCACTGGGACCTGCTATCATATCAATATCAACTACACCGTAAACAAGCTTCTTTGCTGTTGCAACAAATATATTGCCGGGACCTACTATTTTATCCACCTTCGGAACACTCTCAGTGCCGTATGCAAGCGCCGCAACAGCCTGCGCTCCGCCCATCAGAAATACTCTGTCAACGCCGGCAACCTTAGCGGCAGCCATAATGTCGGGATTGGGCTTACCGTTTTTAAGCGGAGGAGTAACCATTATAAGCTCCTTCACTCCTGCGATCTTTGCAGGGATAGCGTTCATGAGAACCGACGAAGGATATGCCGCAGTACCTCCGGGAACATAAAGTCCTACCCTTTCAAGACCTCTGACACGCTGACCTAAGATAACACCGTTTTCTTTGGTAGTCAGCCAGCTTTGCTGAAGCTGTCGGGAGTGAAAATCCCTGATATTTGCAGCAGCTTTTTCAAGCGTTGAGATAAATGCCGGGTCACATTCTCTTACAGCCCTTTCAATCTCTTCCTTAGGAACCTCGAAGAACTCGGGAGCTTTTCCGTCAAATTTTATGGTATATTCTTCTACCGCCTTATCGCCGTTTTTGCGAACATTATTTATTATATCGGAAACTATAGCTGTAACGTCTCTGTCCGTATCGCTGCTTCTGTCACGAACAGCTTTAAGAAACTCATATTCAGCCTTTCCGTCTGCTTTTACTGTTTTTATCATTGCATTTTCTTCCTTTCCGTTTCCATTTTATCTGCAAGCTCCTCTATCTCTTTTTTTCTGAGTTTAAGACTTGCGGAATTAGCTATGAGCCTTGCGGAAATTGGAGCGACATTATCTTCTATAATAACAAGACCGTTTTCTTTAAGTGTAGAACCTGTTTCAACTATATCTACTATTGCATCTGCAAGCCCTAAAAGGGGCGCAAGCTCTACAGAGCCTTCAATCTTGATAACTCTTATATCCATTCCTTTTCCTTCAAAAAACGAACGGGTAACGTTCGGATATTTTGTTGCAATAGTTCTCGCTTCGTATCCTGAGAAAAAGTCAAAATCCTTTTTCCCCGCAAGGGCAAAGCGACATTTCCCGAAGCCAAGGTCAAGTATCTCATAAAAGCTTCTGCCGTTTTCCATTATAGTATCCTTGCCGACAACGCCTAAATCACAAACACCGTTTTCTACGTATGTAATAACATCTGCTGCTTTTGCAAGTACAACTTCTATGCTGCCGTCACCTATAGGAAGTATCAGCCTTCTTCCTTTTTCACGTACAGCCGTACAATCATATCCTGCCGATTCCAGCAGCTTTACAGTATCTTTTTCGAGTCTGCCCTTTGTCAGGGCTATTCTTAATGGTTTCATCCGCTTCATACTCCTGTATCTATCGTATTGATCTCTTTGCCTACTATCGTCAGTTTCTTTATACCTGCGTGTCTGGCATAATCCATTGCATCTTCAACAGTTTCAAAAACACTGTTTTCTCCTGTTATGCCTGCACCGGACAAGGTACTTGTATATCTGATAGCCTTTATTTCATATCCTTCTTCACTGTGAACAAGTACATCCGCAACCTTCTTTTCAGGAACATTTCCGCGCTTCATCATTACATTTGCAAGAGCATCAACATTTATACCAAAACCAATAGCAGCAGCCGGTCTTCCGAAATGATCAAGCAGCTTATCATATCTGCCGCCGATAAGTACCGGCTCCCCCGAACCCATTACATAACCGCTGAATACGATATCGCTGTAATAATCATTCCTCTGTACCAATCCCAGATCTATCATCATCCTGTCGCCAAGACCAAGCTTTGTAAGATCGTTATATATCTCCCTTAGATATTCCAATGCCTTCAGTGCTGTCGGATCCTCACACATATTGAAGGCTTCGTCAAGCACTTCGACTCCTCCGAAGAGTCTTGGAAGTCTGCGTATCATATTTACAGCCTGTGTCTGCTCAAGCTTATCAAGCTCACTGTTGAGGGCTGAATAATTCTTTGATTCAATAAACTGTCTTATCTGCTCACGTTCATCATCACTTACGGGCAGATTCTTTGCCAGTGCCCTGTAAAATTTTGCATTGCCCAGTTCTATACGAAAATCCGGAACACATTTTGAAAGCGCTTCAACAGCTGTGGTTATGGTTTCAAGGTCGGCTCTTTTTCCGCTTGCTCCAATAAGCTCTATGCCTGTCTGCATAACTTCATTGCTTCTGCCCGTAAGTCCGGGGTTATATCTGTAAACTCTCTGGTTATAATATAAACGTATAGGATGTCGTTCATTCATCAGTCTTGTGGTCACCATTCTTGCTATAGGCAAGGTGGAGTCGGGACGGACTACCATCAGTCTTCCTTTGGAATCGCTCATCTTGAACATATATTCCATTGGTATTCCCGATACCTCTTCATTGAACAGATCGTAGAATTCTATACCCGGAGTAAGAACTTCATGAAAACCTCTCTGAGAAAAAACATTGCCCAGTATCGAGGATACTGTCCTGTTGGCAAGACATTCCTCAAAAAGCAGATCCTTTGTTCCCACAGGGGTGATTTTTGAATAATTTTTCATACAAAACTACCTCATTGTCTGTTTTATAGTCAGGATTTGTACAAAAGTGCGTTTCAGCAAAGCACTTCAACACGGTAAAGTGTTAGCACGCTAATATGATAACATATTATCAATAATTTGTCAAGTCCCTGAAACAGCTTTCCCACCGTATATTTTTGATACACAGCGGGAAAGCAAAAGATCATAATATTGCAAAACCTGTTTATTATGCGAAATTCGGCTCTTTTTTAAATTCTATCATATTAACAGATATTTATCAATAGAGTTATCAAAAAAATGTATGTCTGTTATGTATATCTGTAAAAATCATACACTTTGATAACGCATAAAATTGAACATAATTAAAAAATAATACTAAAGTCACGAATTTATAGTGATTTTATATTAAATGTAATGAAAAAAAACTTGTAATTTTCTGAAAAGTGTGTTATCATACTATAGGAGAGGGATTGCATTTGGTAATGTCGGTTTTAATCGGCAATACTCCACCACGTTATATTATATCTCACTTGTTTAATAATGTCAACGTTTTTTTATAAATTTAAGATTTTATTTTTATCTCGGATATTTCGGCAAACAAGCACCACATAATACCTGATTACAAGATACTTTACAATAATAAAGTTTTTGATGAAAGGGGGTTAAATAATTATGTTTTGGGAAAGATTTTACGGCTTGTGCTTAAAAAGGGGAAAAAAGCCAAATCCGGTAGGTAAGGAAATAGGACTGTCATCGGGAATTATCAGTAAATGGAAAGCCGGAGGAATACCTAATGGTGAAACATTAATGAAGCTGTCGAGATACTTTGATGTATCCATCGATTATCTTCTGGGGTTAAGTCCGCAGGTTGAAATACAGGAGACCGATATTGAGCCTATCATTTCGGACAGGGCGTTAAAGGACAGAATCAAACTGAATTCTAATAATCTGAACGCTGTCGGTTTATCATATCTGGCTGAGTATTCCGATTACCTTGCTGCTAAAACAAAATATCGCAGGGACGAACTTACCAGTGTCATGAATGTCAACGTTGAAAAAGAATTCTGATACCGATAAAAAATGCTGTATCTTATTTGAAAGGTACAGCATTTTTTATATTATTTTCGTTTTTTAACAAAGCGGCCTATCAGAGAAGCTATAAGCAGAACTATCATATTTACTACCACAATGCTTGCCCCTGTAGGTGCAGAATAGGAATATGAAGCTATAAGCCCGATAAGAAAACAGACCACAGATACGGCTGCAGATGTTATTATTACCGTTTTGAACCTGCTGCAGATACGCATTGAGATAACTGCGGGAAAAATAATCAGGCTTGAAATAAGCATTGAGCCCATCATTTTCATGCCGACTACTATAGTCAATGCTGTCAGCAAAGCGATTATCATATTGTACACTCCCGCTTTTGTACCCGTTGCCTTTGCGAAATTTTCGTCAAAGGTCACTGCAAATATTTTATTATAGAAGAAAACGAAAATTATAAGTATAAATACAGAAAGTACGGAGCAGAAGATCACGTCTGTTTTATCCATGGCTATTATCGAACCGAAAAGATAGCTGTTGATATCCGTATTAAGCCCCGATACCGAAGCCGCTATAATACCGATAGCAAGAGCACTTGTGGAAATAAGCGCAATAGCTGCGTCACCCTTGACTTTACTGTTGCCGCTGAGTCTGAGCAGAAAAAACGCGGCAATTATAACAACAGGTATTGCTATCTGAAGAGGCGCAGCCGAACCGAGGGCAGACGCTATTGCAAGAGAACCGAATCCAACATGAGATAATCCATCGCCGATCATGGAATAGCGTTTAAGTACAAGACTGACTCCGAGAAGTGATGCACAAAGTGAAACCAACACACCGCCGATAAGCGCCCTTATCATAAAATCATTGCTGAACATTTCAATAATATCGTTTATCATATCAAACCTCACTGTACACTTTATTATCTCCGAAGAAATATTGTCCCAGGGGACTTTTTATATAATCCTCCGTTGTTCCGAAAAAACTTTTTTCAAAATTAAGGTGAAGGATATGAGTCGCATATTTTGCGGCTGATTGTATATCATGAGAGACCATAACGACAGTTATCTTGTCTTTTTTATTCAGATCGTCGATCAGTCTGTACATTTCCTCCGTAACTATAGGGTCAAGACCCGTTACAGGTTCATCGAGAAATATAAGTTTTTTTCCTGCACAAAGCGCCCTTGCAAGCAGTACTCTTTGCTGCTGACCTCCGCTGAGATCACGATAGCTGCGCTTCATCAGTTCTTCGATACCGAGTTTACGGATATTATCGTGAGCGATCATTTTATCTTTTTTTGAATAAAAGGGTCTTAGTCCTCTGCTGTTAAGTCTGCCCGAGAGGACAACCTCAAAAACACTTGCGGGAAAATCTTTTTGTGCAGGCGTCTGCTGCGGCAGATAGCCTATTTCTTTTTTCTTCAGTTCATCTGAAAAGATTATTTTCCCCTTATCGGGGGATTTAAGTCCCAGAAGACCTTTTGTCAGGGTACTTTTTCCGGAACCGTTTTCGCCGACTATGCAAAGATAATCTCCATCGTTTACCGTAAAGCTGAGATCTTTTATAACATCAACATCTTCATAGGAAAAAGCGAGATCTGTACATTTAATAAGCTCTCCCATTTCAGGATAATGCCTCCTTCAGGTTTTTAAGGTTTTTCCTCATAAGTGAAAGGTATGTATCTCCGTTTTTGAATCCGTCTGAGTCTATATTATGACAGGAGTGAAATTCAAGCACCTTTGCGCCTGTCGGTTCGGCAATAGTCTGAGCAACCTTTCCGCTTGAGAATTCTATCTTGAATACAACAGGTATCTTTTTTTCCTTGACCTTATCTATCAGGAATGAAACTGTCGCTGCGCTCGGCTCGGTTTCAGCGGAACATCCGGGAAAAGCAGCAAAATAGCCCAGACCATATTCATCGGTAAAATACCTGAAAGGGAATCTGTCGCCGAAAATAAGCAGTTTATTTTTTGCGCCTTCCACTGTTTTTCTTATATCACTGTCAAGCTGAGTAAGCTGCGAAGAATACTGTCGTGTATTTTCTTCGTATTCGTTCTTATTATCGGGGTCAAGTCCGATAAGAGCTTCTTTTATGGCTTTGGTTATGGTGATCGCATTTTTCGGAGAAGTCCACACGTGCTCGTCATATTCATGCTCTTCCCCGTCCTCGTTCTCTTCTTCGGCAGTCATCCCTTCAACGGTAGTTTCTTCAACTGTATCTACGCAATCCATAAGTTCAATTATCTTTTTTGGTTTTTTATCATCAGATTCAAGAATGGTACGTACCCATTCATCTGATTCTCCGCCTGTGTAAATGAATAGATCACAGTTCTGGATATTAACTATATCCTTCGGAGAAGGTTCAAAATTATGGCTCTCCATTCCCGGCTTCAGCAGCATTGTTACATCTGCATGATCTCCGCATATCTGTCTTGTAAAGTCATAGGATGGAAATATTGTGGTTATTACTTTAAGCTTTCCTTCGATTTTTGTATCGTCTTGATTATTGCAGCCGCAAAGAACGGACAGCGCCGCCATTGCCGCAAGCAGAAGTGCCAACAGTCTCTTTTTCAATTTAATTCCTCCGCTTCTCTGCACTCTTTGCATACTCCGTAAAATACGGTTCGGAAATAGTCTATATCAAACCCGTGTTCCTCACATATATGACTGCAAAGGGTATCTACCCTGCTGCAGCTCAGATGTATTAGCTTTCCGCATTTCTCGCATTTAAGATGAAAATGCTCTCTGCAATTCTCTCCTTTTCCTGCAAACTGAAAACAAGCCGATGTTGTACCGTCTACGGTATATTTTCTGACAAGCCCCTGTTCAAGAAGTTTGTCAAGGTGTCTGTATATAGTTGTCGTTCCTACCCTTGAACCGTTCTGCTCAAGATGTTCCGATATGCTTGCAGCAGTTACGTGCTCATCTCTGTTATCCATAAGGTAGTCAAGTATTGCCTGACGCTGCTTTGTCTTATACCCCGAACTTTGATTCATTTTTTCGCTCACCCTTTTTCAGATTTGGAAATCATTTTCATTTTACCATCCTTTATCACTCTTGTCAAGCCCCCGGCTCAGCCTCTTTTTCGGAGGGGCAGCCGCCCCTTTCCCCCGTGCAAGGCTCCGCCTCTGCACTCCGCCAAAGGCGCTGCCTTTGGAATCCGCCACCTTTGAAAAGGTGGACGAAACTTTTACGCTATATTTTTTCCTGAGTCCTTCGCTGCTCCTTGTTCTTACCGCAAACCATTTTCTATAAACTAAAAACTATAAACTATAAACTATCCAAGTAACACTTTTCTGTATTCTGAGTAGTATGTAATATAACCGGGAAACAAAAAACAATAACCCGGTAATAAAAGGAGGACACGATTATGTGTGGTAACAATTGTTTTGGTAATGGTAATTGCAGCTGGATTATTCTTCTTATCATCATCCTCTGCTGCTGCGGCGGTAATAACAACAACGGCTGCGGATGCGGCGACAACAACTGCGGATGCGGCTGCTGATTTTCCGATAATACCGTAAAATAAACTGATCCCGTCCGATATGCCTGTTTCTGGTATACCGGACGGGTAGTTTTACACTGTAAGTTCTTTTCCGTTTTCTATGTCTGTCAGAAGAGAAACCCTGCGTTCATGTCTTCCGCCTTCGAATTCTGTGGAAAGGAATATATCGATCATTTTCATTGCAAGATCTTCGCTTACAACCTTCTGTCCCATACAAATAACGTTCGCATTATTATGTCTTCTCGTCATCTCTGCGAGCATCTCGCTGGTACATACAGCCGCTCTTACACCTTTTACTTTATTTGCAGCCATTGATACGCCCAGTCCCGTTGTACAGCAGATTATACCGAAATCACATTCTCCCTTTGCAACAGCATTTGCTGCAAGAAAGGCATATTTAGGATAATCAACAGATTCTTTTGAATAGCATCCGAAATCTTCGAACTCAATCCCTTTTTCTTCGAGATGTTTTTTTACTGCTTCTTTCAACTCAAATGCACCGTGATCGGCACCTAATGATACTTTCATTTTTATTCCCCTTTTCAATAATTATTCTTTATTTATTTTTTTCTGTTTTTCTTTAAGCTCTCTTTCAGCCTGAGGCAGACGAAGGTATACAGGCATAAGCTCATCGCAGCTGCACAGCTGACTATTCTGAGCCATATTCATCGCTGCCATCGCTGTTCCGTAAGCATGCTGAAAACGAATGTTGGCTGGAGTAAGGACAATGTTATCCATTTTATCTCCGAAATTGTCATAGCAAAGCTCTGCCCCGTCACCTGTCAGATATACAGTTTTATCATAATACTCAAGTTCCGCAGCAAGCTCTTCCAAAGACAAAGCCCTATCCTCAGTGATTCTTTCAACCCTGCCGTTATCAAGACGGAAGAGCGCATTATAAACCTGCTGACATCTTGCATCCATAACCGCACATACTACACCGCAGGTATACGGCATTGAATAAGCCATTGATTCAAGAGTCGATACCTGTGCGCATGGTTTATCAAGCGGCATCGCAATTCCTTTTACAGAAGCAACGCCTATCCTTACACCTGTAAATGAACCCGGACCTGCATTAACTGCAAAAAGATCAATACTTTCTGTATCTGTTTTTGAACTTTCCAGTAAAGATGATATTACAGGCATCAATGTCTGACTGTGTGTGGTGCGGATATTAAGGTAGAACTCTCCAAGGAGTCTGCCGTCCTCAACAAGTGCAGCCGAAACAGGCAGGGCGCTTGTATCTATTGCCAGTATCTTCATAACCTATCAGCTCCTTCGATGCGTATTTCTCTTTCGTTATCGGAGACAGTTTCTATAGCAACGTTTATTCTTTTTTCGGGAAGGAATTCAACTATATTTTCGCTCCACTCAATAATTAGTATACCGCTGTCCATATAGTCAAAAAATCCTGTTGTATAAAGATCATCCCACGACGTCACCCTGTACATATCGAAGTGATATACAGGAAATTTCCCCGAATATTCATGCACAAGAGCAAATGTCGGACTTGATACACCGTCATCCACTCCCAAAGCTGCACAGAAGCCTCTTGTAAAAGCAGTTTTACCTGCGCCGAGACCTCCGGACAAAGCTATGACCTCATTTCCTTTTAAAGATACCGCGAGACGTCCGCCAATCTTTTCTGTTTCCTCTTCAGATAAAGTCCTGAAAATCTGCAAATGTCTTTCCTCTTTCTGTATATTATTCTGTATTACTTCCGTAAAAGCATGAGCATATACGGCAATAATAATTGGTATTGTATTTACGGTCAGATCAGAAAAGTCCTGTTATTCTGCCGTTTGAATCAACGTCTATTTTTTCCGCAGCAGGAACCTTCGGAAGTCCGGGCATTGTCATGATATCACCTGTATATACTACAATGAAGCCTGCACCGTTTGAGAGTCTTACATCTCTTACTGTGATACTATAGCCCTCAGGCTTACCAAGCTTAGACGGGTCATCGGACAGTGAATACTGGGTTTTTGCAATACATACAGGAAGATTGGCAGTATCAAGCTTTTCAATATCGGCAAGCGCTTTAAGCGCCTGAGTAGTATATGTAACACCGTCTGCTCTGTATATTTTCTTAGCCACTGCAAGTATCTTATCTTTTACTGACGCGTTATCGTCATAAGTCAGACACAACTGTGACGGCTTCTCAGTTGCAGCAATTACCTTAGCTGCGATATCCTTACCGCCTTCACTGCCCTTCATGAACATTTCGGCAACAGCAAATTCGGAATTATGCTGCTCGCAGAATTCCTTGATCATCTCAAGTTCAGCTTCAGTATCCGCTGCAAATCTGTTTATTGCAACTACTGTAGGAACGCCGAAATTCTGCATATTGTCTATATGTACTCCCAGATTTACTATACCCTTTCTCAGAGCGTCTGTATTTTCTTTTGAAAGCTCGGCTTTCGGAACACCGCCGTTATATTTAAGCGCTCTTACTGTTGCAACAATTACAACAGCCGAGGGACAAAGACCTGCTTTTCTGCATTTTATGTCAAAAAATTTTTCAGCGCCGAGATCAGAACCGAAGCCTGCTTCTGTAACAACATAATCAGCAAGTTTAAGACCTAACTTAGTTGCTCTTACAGAGTTACATCCGTGAGCGATATTTGCAAAAGGTCCGCCGTGCATTATTGCGGGGGTACCCTCAAGCGTCTGTACAAGATTCGGCTTTACAGCATCTTTCAGAAGTGCTGCCATTGCACCATCGGCCTTGATATCCTTTGCAAAAACAGGATCTCCGTCAGTGTTATATGCAATAAGAATATTACCGAGTCTGATCTTCAGATCATCAATATCCGCTGCCAGGCAAAGAATAGCCATTACTTCACTTGCCACAGTAATTATAAAACCATCCTCACGGGGAACGCCGTTGACTCTCCCGCCAAGACCTGCAACGATATTACGAAGCTCTCTGTCATTCATGTCAAGACATCTTTTTATAAGTATCTTTCTCACATCAATTGTCAGAGTATTACCCTGCTGTATATGATTATCGAGCATAGCGCAGCAAAGATTATTTGCTGCCGTAATAGCGTGCATATCTCCCGTGAAATGAAGATTTATATCTTCCATAGGTATGACCTGAGAATAACCGCCGCCGGCAGCGCCTCCCTTTATTCCGAAAACAGGTCCGAGTGATGGTTCTCTCAGACAGACTGCTGTTTTTTTACCTGCTGCACTGAGCGAATCCGCAAGTCCTACCGAAACAGTTGTCTTACCTTCTCCTGCCGGAGTAGGATTGATAGCAGTTACAAGAATGAGCTTTCCGTTATTATTGTTTTCGGTTCTTTTGATAAGCTCTTCAGAAAGCTTTGCTTTATATTTACCGTAATATTCGAGATCATCCTCGGGTATACCGAGTTTACCTGCTATATCACGAATATGTTTTATGTCGGCTTTCTGGGCAATTTCAATATCAGTAAGCATTCTTATTCTCTCCTCTTTTTAATGAATAGTGAATAGTGAATAATGAATAATTATGTCGGCTCAGAGTTTACTCCCTCTGAGCCGCATCTTATCTTTGATACTCTTTATTTTAACACAGTTTTTCGCTTTATACAATAATATTTATTATTTTTAAGTCTATATTTTTTATTTTATTCAACATACTGTCATTCAGAGAAATAGTTTTAGTCGGGAGGTTATAGACAGGCGTCTCAAAGTTAAATCCCTTTACTCTTATATTCAGCAGATTTACTTTTTGTTTTTAAAAGGCTCTGCTGTATATTAATCTTTTTATTATACTGTTTATTTTGCACAATCTACAATTTATTGCCTATATTTTTATATTTAAGTCAATTGATTTATTATTTTAACAGTGGTACAATAATTATAATAAAATTCGATCAGATGTTAAAAGTTAATGTACAATTTATACACATTATTAAAATGATCCAAGTCATTCAATACCAATCCATTTATACAAAGATCAACATCAGAAGGTGATGAAAATGAAAACATTAAAACAAGCTGCCGCACTTATTATTACCGCAATAACCGCAATTTTCATTTTAGCAGGCACAGCCACTGTAAATGCCGCCAACGGCATGAGTCTGAGCGTATCCTCCTCTGTTTCTTCCAAATATCAGGGAGCTAAGATCGAAGTAACAGCTGTTACATCAGGCGGAACTGCGCCATATCAGTACAAATTCCTGTACAAGATAGGCAGTGGAAACTGGAATACCATAAAAAGCTACAGTACCTCAAAAACTGCTTCATTTACTGCATCAAAGGCAGGTTACTACACCATAAGATCCTATGTGAAGGATAAAAATAATCAGGAATTATACTGTGATCTCAATATAAATATACTTGAAAAGTATACTCCGCCTGTCAATAATTCCACTATTTCTTCAAAAGCAATAAACAAAGGCGGATCAGTGACTGTAAAAGGAATTGCTTCGGGAGGAACGATGCCGTATAATTTCAAATATTACTATAAAGATCAGAAGGGTGCTGAGCATATTGTAAAGAATTACAGTACGACCTCATCAATGGCAATAAAATTCAGTACAGCGGGATATTATGAAGTACATTGCACACTTAAAGACAAGGATAACAAAGTGCTTGATAAGATATTCAAGGTGACTGTTTCCTATAACACGGGACAGACACTGAAAAATACATCGACCCTGTCCGGCAGTGTAATTAACAAGGGTCAGAGTGTTACGATAAACGCAAATGCTTCCGGCGGAACACAGCCGTATATGTATGATTATTACTATTCTTTAAACGGTTCGGGATATAAAAAGCTTGTAGGTTATACGGAGGTATCCAAAAAAACATATACTTTTGCATCCGCAGGATTCCACAAAATAAAAATAGCAGCAAAGGATAAGTCCGGCAAGACTTCCACAGTGATCAAAGATCTGACCATAAAGTATAATACCAATCAGACACTTGCTGCATCAGCAAAGACAAATACCACCGATCTTTTAGACCGAAACAGTACAGTAAGCGTAACTGCTTCCGCATCGGGTGGAGTACAGCCTTATCAGTACTCTTTCAAATACAGGATCGACAATTCGGATTGGAAAGTAATGAGGGACTTTTCGACAACACAGACTGCCAATATCAAACTTACAGGACGAGGAAGATATGTCATTCAAGTGATCGTAAAGGATGCGAATGGTACTCAGAAAACCAAGAGTATAACTGTCAGATCCATCGACATCAAAACTAACGATTCCATCGAAGAAAAAATAAAAAGCGATTACGGTCACTCTGTTACATACAATATAAATAGCAAAGACACATCTTCAGCATTTGAAGTATACTCTCGTGAGCCGAATAAAACTCAGTGGCAGAAAATACAAAACTACAGCGCAAACAAAACATTGAAGCTGCGTCCGAGAAGCTTAGGCACCACTGCCTATATGATACATACAAAAGACAGCCGTAACACCATTACAACAAGCTATTTTACTGTTACTGCCAGCATTCCTCAAAAGGTTTACGAAGAGCTTGATCTGATCAATAAAGAAAGACAGAAAGCAGGACTGACAACACTGAAGCTTGACACTGATCTTCAGTTTGCTGCAAATGTCAGAGCCGAGGAGCTGGAAGTATTGTACGACCATAATCGTCCTGACGGAACGAGATGCTTTACCGTACTTGATGAATACGGTATAAAGACTCCGACAGCGATGGCAGAGAATATTGCATGGGGATATCCTGATGTAAAGGATGTTGTGCAGGGCTGGATGAATTCAAAAATGCACAAAGAGAACATCCTATGCAATAAATACAAAAAAGTCGGTCTCGGAATTTATAAAAAATATTATTCACAGATGTTCACAAGCTGATCATAAAATGAGGCATGATAAATGAAAGGCAGAATATTATTAAAAGCACTGGCAAAGTTTGTTTTTGGATTTTTGCTGGTAATGATTTTAGTTTTCTTACCGGCAGGCAGTTTTGATTATTGGAACGGCTGGGTTTTTATAGGAATACTTTTCATACCTATGTTTGTTATAGGGATAGTTTTAATAATAAAAAATCCAGAACTGCTGGAAAAAAGGCTTAATGCAAAAGAATCGGGCTCAGAACAGAAAGAAGTTATTTTCCTCAGCGGTATAATGTTCGTTGCAGGATTTGTTACGGCAGGTCTGAATTATCGTTTCAGATGGCTTATAATGCCCGACTGGACAGTAATCCTGTTTTCAGTGATTTTTTTATTATCATATCTCATGTATGCGGAAGTTCTGAGAGAAAATACCTATCTTTCAAGAACTGTTGAGATACAGAATAATCAGAGGGTTATTGACACGGGTCTTTACGGTATTGTAAGGCATCCTATGTACTCGGCAACGATACTGATGTTTCTGTCGATTCCGCTTATGTTAGGTTCATTTATATCTTTTCTTATATTTCTGATATATCCGTTTATTATAGTAAAACGTATCAGAAACGAAGAAACGGTTCTTGAAAGCGGGCTTGAGGGTTATACCGATTATAAGAAGAAAGTAAAATACAGACTTGTACCGTTTTTGTGGTAGCCACAAACCGAAGAAGCGGCTCAGAGTGAATAAACTCTGAGCCGCTGTTCTATAAACTAAAAACTATATTCTGACAGAAATACCTTTTTTGGAAAGGTAATCCTTGAGATCCGTAATTGCTATTTCGCCGAAATGGAACAATGATGCTGCAAGGACTGCATCAGCTTTACCCTTAGTAAAAGCGTCGTAGAAGTGCTCCATATTGCCTGCACCGCCGGAGGCAATAACAGGAATACCCACATTTTCAGAAACTGCTCTTGTCAGCTCAAGATCATAACCGTTTTTCACTCCGTCACAATCCATACTTGTCAGGAGGATCTCTCCTGCTCCTCTTTTCTCAGCCTCGACAGCCCATTTCACTGCATCCCTTCCGGTATTGATACGACCGCCGTTTATGTAAACGTCCCAACCTGAACCGTCATCTCTTCTTTTGGCATCAATAGCAGTAACAATACACTGACTGCCGAATTTGTAAGATGCTTCGTTAATAATTTCAGGTCTGTGAACAGCTGCAGAATTTACAGAAACCTTATCTGCTCCTGCTCGAAGAATATCTGTAAAATCTTCTACCGTTCTTATACCGCCGCCGACAGTAAAAGGTATGAAAACACAGTCGGCAACCTTTCTGACAATTTCGGTTATAATATTTCTTGCATCGCTTGAAGCTGTTATATCGAGAAGCACAAGCTCATCTGCGCCCTCCTTGTCATAAATCTTCGCACATTCAACCGGATCGCCTGCATCACGAAGATTTACAAAGCTTGTCCCCTTTACTACCCTGCCGTCCTTTACGTCAAGACACGGAATAATTCTTTTTGCATACATTACACGTCACCTCTTTTTAATTAATAATTAATAGTGAATAATGAATAATTATGTAGGCTCATATTATACTCGCTCAGCCCGGCGAGCCGCAGGTCCCGTAACGCGGGGTTCGCAGCGACCTTTATTTGTCGCGGTTGTTACTTTTTTATCGGCTGTTTTTATATGTTCCTCGCTCAAAGTTACTGAAAAACTTAATTCTCCCATAATTATTTTATACCAACCGCTCAGTGCCGGTTTTTCAGCCGCTGTATACTATTAACTATAAATCATAAACCAATAAATATGAACTATTTCGTAAGTTCAACAAAATTTCTGAGTATCTTCAAACCTACCTGACCGCTTTTTTCAGGATGAAACTGTGTTGCATATACATTGTCTTTCTGTACTGACGCATCTATCCACGTACCATACTGTGTTCTTGCGGAAACTACAGACTCATCATCCGCTTTAAGATAATACGAATGTACAAAATATACATAGGGCTCGCCTTCTATTCCTTTATACAAGCCCTCACGATTTCTTATCTCAAGGGAATTCCAGCCCATATGCGGTATCTTCAATTTCCCGTTATCATCGGGTATCTTTGTTATACTTCCCTTCAACAGATCAAGTCCCTTTACCCCGGGGCTTTCCTCACTTCCGCCGAACAGCAGCTGCAGTCCCAGACATATTCCCAAAAACGGTTTTCCTGTAGAGATGAACTCAAGTGCAGCGTCCTTTGCCCCGGATCTTATCATACAGTCCATAGCGTCCCCAAACGAACCTACCCCGGGAAGCAGTGCCGCATCACACCTCAGAATATCCTCTTTCTTATTAGTTACAAGCGTTTCACATTCTATATAATTCAACGCTTTTACAACACTTTGCAGATTTCCTGCTCCATAATCTATTACTGCTATCACTTATACACCCACTCCTTAGTATAGCTAAAAGCCATGGCGGCTCGGATCATATTCCCCCCATCACCGCTTTTATCAGCATCTATAAACTATTTACTATTTTCCTGCTCTATTATTCTACTACATTTTTTGCTCGATTTCAATAGTCTTCTCAGCTCAAACACGGAAATCAATTTTGCCGGTGCAGCTCAAAGCTTTTAGCTCAGACAAATTCTGTTCGCTAAAAGATATTTTTTTCGCCGCTGCCGGCAAGACGCCGAACCCTTAAACGCGGGGTCGCTTCACTGCGTTTTGCTACGAACCCGTCGTTCAAACTTTACCGGCTGCGAATCAGGCACTTAATATCAGCTTTTTTTGAAAACACTCTATAATCTTTTTAAGTTAAGCTGCTTCTCACAACGATATTCATAACCACTTTGAGAGATAATGAAATACGGCTTATCAGACAAAAATGTATCTTGTTTGACAGGATCTGTAATATGATCTGCTATGAAACATATCTGAATTAGAAAGACTACCCATTCCAATACCCATCGGCTATTTTATACACAGTATCACCCGGCTCATGATCTATGATATAATCAATGACAAGCTGTTCTGATTCATCTGATTTATGTCGGACAATAAAACTCATAGCTGTTTCTTTCAGATAGAATGATGAACTATCAGATCTGAGTATCTCCTTTGCGATCATCATTGCTTTCTGTATATCGGTTTTTGCGAAATACCCGAGAGCATATTTTAATTTATTTTGGTCATCATACGAATTTCTTATAAGCCAATTATTCACAAGTTCTTCTGTAATTTCAATATCTTCAAGCTCAGATAGGATAAAGCCTGTCAATTCATCTATATTAGGATAACATTCAAGGATTAGACCAGTTTCAGATATTTTAATATTGTCAGGATAATTTACAATAGACAAAGAATCATCTGTTCTATTATCAGCCTTATAATACGGTAACTCTGTCATGGAAATATTAATATCTGCAAAAACTCCGTAACGCTCTGTATTTTTATTTATTCTTGTCAATACATATTGACAAGGTATGATAATCAGACTATGAAGTCTGACACCTTTCATAGCCGCAGCATAAGCTTTGTGATGTCCATCAAGAAGTGCACACATAAAACCATAATAATGATAACATATAGCACGGGGAGCATTATCTTTGTCAATAATATCACAATACTCCCTTGATCTTGTTATGTTCAGATATTTATTAGACTGTGTCGGATAAAGATATGCCGGAAAACCTTCGGATACAGACACATAATCATGATTGTAATAATCCTGAGTAGCAGCTTGGTTATATGTAAGCCCGTCAGGTGTATTCATAAAAAAACGATCTTCACCATCTGTCGGATAAAGCATTGCATCTGCAATAATATAATATCCGTCTTCAAGTAATCCTAAGATCGGCTTTATATCCTCAATACTTTTCTGTAAATCAACAAATGGAGCATTTATTTTGTCTCTGATCTCGTTAAGCTCCGGAGTATCAATATTTTCAATTCCATATCCTCTGGCAAGCATACCAGAACAGGTTGGACAGAATGGTATGTTACTCTGTACTATGGGCTTTCCATTCAGCATAACATGGGATAGTGAATAATTATCATTATCATTCCAAAATTCTTTTGAAGTAACGGTTCTCAATCGGCTGTTTCCCCCTTTGACATACACCAGAACGGCAGAGTCATACCAACGTTTTTCCTTTGTGTCGATTTCTTTTATTATTTCAAGTTTCATGTAATTATCTCCTTCTTTATTGACTGTTACTATTTTCGGATGTATAATTATAAAAAAGATACTGGAGGGATTAATATGCTATCAAACGATTTAGATACAACCTATGGACTTACTGATGATGAATTGACTGAACGGTTCAAAGAATCTATCCGCATTGATAACGAGATACGAAAGATTAAAGGTGCACCAATAGCAAAATATGATGCTGTATTGCACAAAGCTTATCTTGAATATCCTGATGGGAGACGCGAATATGTCGGACAATAAGATATTGAAACCTGAAATAATGGTATTTGCTGGCCCGAATGGAAGCGGCAAATCCACGATTACCAGAATGGCAAAAACTGTAGGAATATATATAAATGCAGATGATATTAAAAGAGCTACACTTTGTACTGATATGGATGCCGCACTAATTGCGGAACGATTACGGAATAATGCTGTAGCTGAACATAAGGATTTTACATTTGAAACTGTTTTGTCAACAGAAAGAAATCTTAATTTATTACGTAAAGCACAACAAGAGGGATATTTTATTCGCTGCATTTATGTATTGACAGCTGATGCAAATGTAAACGTTGCAAGAGTTAATGCGAGAGTAGCTCTTGGAGGACATGGAGTTCCAGAGGATAAAATACGAACTAGGTATGATAGAGCTCTATCACTAATTCCTGAACTTATTAGGGTATGTGATATATTTCATTTATATGATAATACTGATGAACCATTTCGTATTTTCAAAAAACGCAAGGACAAGTATTTTAAATGGAATAACCAATTCTGGAACAGCATGGATATTATTAATCTAACCGGCATAAAAGATTTTTAAAGTCTCGGGTCAACCGGCTCGCTTTCGAGTGCCAATACTCCAAAAACACATTCATGTACACTGTAAAGCGGCTCATCCATAACAAATCTGTCAAGAGACTCCATTCCGAGTGAAAATTCTCTCAATGCAAGACTGCGCTTTCTTGTCAGCGACCTGTTTTTAAGACGCTTTAAATTATCCGGCATCAAATATTCCGGTCCGTAGATGATACGCAAATATTCCCTTCCCCTGCACTTGACAGCCGGCTGTATAATTTCGCCCTTATACTTTGTGGTGAAAATCTCAGGCTTTACTACCATACCTTCTCCGCCGTTTCCTGTAAGACTAAGCCACCATGAAATACCGCTTTCTATGCTGCCTTCATCATTTATGTCAACAGCGATATAATCTGTTGCAATAAAGATCGGATCTGTTCCGGTACAATATTTTCTTATCGTTTCCATGTGCCAGATATGCTCCTTATCAGAAAAGACCTGTCCTTCTGACGCAAGAATATGGAAGGGAGCAATCTTCAGATCATCCACGCTCTGTACGGTCCAGCAGTATTCACGATATGCAGTTACGTATCCGTTCATTGCGTCCTTCTTCTGCTTGAATTCTGCTAACAGCTCGGCAGAGTCAAAGCTTTCCCCCGATGTGCCTTCAGGAACATCATATTGAACATTTTTTCTCTGACACAGCTTTTGAAGTGCCTCTACAGCTGCTGCAAGACCGTCACGTCCTGCCCTGCCCACAGGGGCATACTGCTTTTCAAGCAGCTCCTGTGCTTTTTCCGACCATGGCATAAGCTCGGTATCAAGACAAACCCAATCTGTATTGAAATCTTCCCAGAAGCCTGTCTTTGTAAGCACCTTATCAAGTCTGTCAAGAACTTCATTCTGAATTGTATTATCGGTAAAGAACTTCCGTCCTGTGCGTGTGTAAATAATTCCTCTGCTGCCATCTGTGATTCGGAAACGCTTTTTTGCGGTTTTGGCATTTCTGCAAAGCACTATAACTGCGCGGGAACCCATGTGCTTTTTCTCGCATATAACCTTCCCAACTCCATGGCTGCGATAATACTCAAAAGCTTCCAATGGATGCTCTAAAAAGCCTTCCAACTTACTTGTCTTACAAGGGGACATTGTAGGAGGCAGGTAGATCAGCCAATGAGGATCAGCCGCAAAGCGTGACATAATTTCCAATGCAGCAGCACTGTTGTTTTCATGTATGTTTATAGCCGGCATGAGCTTGGTCTGTAAGTACAGCTTGCCACCGATATCTCCCAGTGTCAATAAATCATCAGGATCATCCGACTTTTCAGAAAGCGGCTTTACAGGCTCATAATACTGACGCAAAGCCTTAACACTGACACATTCCTTTTCCGGATAGCGCAATGCCGTCAGACTTCCGCCAAAAACACAGCCTGTATCAATGCAATATGTGCCGTTCAGTGCCTGAACTTCTGTCTGCGGAACATGACCGTATACAACCGTTGCACGACCACGGTAATCAGCAGCCCAGTCAAGACGAACAGGCAGACCGTATTCATCCGTTTCTCCCGTAGTCTCACCATACAAACAGAAATCACGCACACGCATAGAACCTCTTCCGATATATTCCTGCTTTATTCCCGCATGAGAAATAACAAGCTTACCGTCATCAAGTACATAATGGCTTACAAGACCGTCAAGGAATGAAGCGGCCTCTTTCCTGAAATCCTCTCCGGCAGCATCAAGCTGTGAGATAGTGATATCCAGTCCGTGTGTCTTTTGTACATTCTTTCCTCTCAGGTATTTCAGCAGCTTTACATCATGGTTTCCGGGAACTGCTATTGCATATCCCGACTTCACCATATCCATCACAAGACGGAGAACTTCCGTGTTTTTTTCACCTCTGTCGCAGAGGTCACCTAAAAAAGCTGCCTGTCTGCCAAAGGGATGATAGTAAATTCCGGTTTCATTCTTTATGTAGCCAAGCTTTTCAAGCAGCATAACAAGCTCATCATAACAGCCGTGAATATCACCGATAATATCAAAGGGGCCGTGAAGCTCACGCTTATCATTCCAAAGCTTTGTACGAACAATTTCTGTGTTATCTATTTCCTCTTGAGAACTGAGAACATACACAAAGCGGAATCCGTCCTTCTTCAGATGTCGGATACACTTTCTGAGACTGGTATAATGGCTGTGTACAACCCTGTCGGGGTAGCCCCTGTCTGAACGGGCTTTATTCCTTTGCATAAGCTCTTTTTCAGGAAGATCAAGCACTATTGCAACTGAATGAACATTTTGCTTATGGGCAATCTGAAGAACCTGCTGTCTTGCACTGTTTGAAAGATTTGTTGCATCTATTACAGTTGTTTTCATCCGGTCAAGCCGCTTGTTTGCCGCATAATACAATAGCTCAAAGGCATCCGATGAAACAGTCTGATCGTTTTCATCATCACAGACCATAGCACGAAAAAAATCCGAGGAAAGTACCTCTGTATCCTTGAAATGCTTATGTGCAAAGCTGGTCTTTCCGCTGGAGGTAGCTCCGATCGTTGCCACAAGTGCAAATTCAGGTATTTCTATACGCATAATATAAACACCCTTTCTATAAGTTTGAAATTTGGAGAGCGGAAAGTGAAGCTGTAAAAATTGCTCCCTGTGTGGGAGTTCCCACTCTCTCATCATTTTCTCCGATATTAATATAATTTACCGTGTAACCGAATTCCTGACATATATGTTGGCACCAGATTCCGAACTGCTGTCTTGTCCACTCAAAACGGTGATCCTTATGTCTGAGCGTGCCGTTTTCGAGTGTAGGATAATTGTCATTGTACTCTTTGTTTGGAGTTGTCACGATAACTGTTTTTGGTTTTGCACATCCGAAAAGCACTTTCTCAAAAAGAGGTATTCTTCCCTCGTCCATATGCTCAATAACTTCAATAACACAGGCAGCATCAAACCCGTCAAAACGTTTATCCTTATACATTAGTGACGCTTGTATCAGTGTCAGCTTGTCTTTCATAAAGGGCTGCATCCTGTCATAATTTAACTTCTGCTTTGCTTTTTCAAGAACACTTACAGATACATCTGCGGCAGTTATGCGTTTTATTTGAGTTTCACGAAGAAGCATGGAAGTAAGCTTACATTCTCCGCAGCCAATATCCAGAACCGACTGTGCTCCGCTTTCAAGCACTGCTTTTTTAACAGCTTCCATTCGCTGAGTATTAAGTGGAATATGCTTTTCTGTAGGTTCTTTGTCTTCTGTTGTTTCTTTTTGCGGCTCGGTTTCCTCTGTTTCGGCTTCTGCTTCAAGCAGTCTTGCTATTGCCCTGTTTGCATAGCTGCGCTTCATATCGAAATACCTTCTTATTATAGTGTTCTTTTTCGGATGTTCAGAAAGCCAGCCTTCGCCGTGTCTGATAAGCTTGTCAATTTCATCCTCGCTCATATAGTAATGCTTCTGCTTATCAAAAACCGGTATCAGTACATAAAGATGATTAAGAAGATCCGAAAGCTTTACTTTTCCTGTGATAGTCAAGTCGATATAATTGCTTTCTCCCCACTCAGGAAACTGTTCGTCAAGTATGCTTTCACGAACCAAAACATTATATCCGAGTGGTTCAAATACCTCTTTTACAAGTTCTTTATCGCCACGAACAGGAAGATTAAATACTGTTGCTTCAAGCTCAAGCAAACTGTTCGCCAGTTCCTGTCGTTTTATACATTTGCCGTTCATGGCAGTACTGAATACACGGTTTATAGCCGTACTCATAAACGAAGATGAAACATATGGTCGGTCATTGACATAATCGAAAAGCCCTCCGTCCTTTGAGCCAAGTTTTCCTCTTGCAAGGTCAATCGGATTCAGTTCAAGCAGCAATGCCGCACTTGTCCTGCTGTCCGTTACTTCTGTATAGAAAACATAGGCCTTGCCAAAGCTTAGATCAAAGCACTGTGCTCTATACGGATTTTTATGCAGCAGGTAGCCGAGCTCCTGTGTATTTGTTCCTTTCATTGTTATTGTAAGAAGCATATCATTCATTCCTTTTCTGTTTCGTTGAATAAATGATAGCATACTATTAATAATTTATCGTGGAAAAAAAACTGCGAATAAAACATGAAAAACCGCTTTGCAAATAGTCAGTCCATTTACAAAGCGGTTTTTTGAATAACAAAATAGTTTTCCGAAAACTATACCGATACCGAATTTTCTATTATTTCCAAAGCAGTGCTGTCATATTCTCTTTCAGGATAAAACCTCCTGTTAAACTCAGCCATCATCATTTCACACTGAAACTCATCAAGACGGACGCTAATTGTTTTTGTCATTCCGTCGGAAGCTGTATATATCAGACTGATATAATATCTGTATTCCTGACCCGAATACAGATTATCTTCATATTGCTTAACACGTACCATTTTTCTGGTCATATCCTGTATCGAATTGTTATCAATGGCATATACAAATTTATTGGTATATATTACAGTATAGCTGCTTCCTATGTTTATACCATTATCACCAAACGAAAGCATTTTTCCTTTTACATAAGACTTTTCAATTTCTGTAAGATCCTTCTGCTGTTTCAAAAATTTTTGTACAGCAACACCCATGAAACTATTAAACCCTATTGCAATCAATACTCCGCCAAGAAGTATTCCGAAAAATGCTCCTACCTTATCTTTAAGTTCTGTCATAGGGATAAAAAGGATCAATACCGAGCCAATGAAAAACAGCAATCCCAATCTCATAACCCAAAAATTATTTTTGCGGTATCTTTTTTTCAGATCATATACCATGCCTTTTTTACTTATAGTTTCAAACGAATGTTTCTCCTTATACTGAAAATAAGCTGTTTTCCATTCTTTTTGACGATATTTAGCTCCGCTGAGAAACTCATGCTTGTCTTTTTCTGAGCTTATATCCTGCCGTTTCTCTTTAAAAAACGAGTAAACCGCATAAATGATCAGAGGAATCATAGACAGAGCTGCTATAACCAAATATTCAATATCACGGGTGAAAAAATAGATACCTACAAACACAGCAAACACACACACTGCTGTAAAAATTACCAGTACAAGATTTTTCTTCGGTTCGATCACTGTGTTGTTAGCGCTTATAATTTCTTTTGTTTTTTCTTTCAACTTTTCGATCATACTGTTTCCTCCTGAAATCCGTTGCATACATTGTATCAAAATCTTTCTTTGAAGTCAACCGGCGAGCCGCCGGTTCCACGGAAATCAATTTTGCAGGGGCAGCTATCCTGGGGGAAACCCTTTGTTTGAAAACAAAGGGTTCTCCCCCAGACCCCTTTCCTAAAAAAACGAATTTTATCTTATATAATCTTCGAAAATTGATTTCCGTGCACCGGTTCCATAATAACTGCTTTCTTCACATCTTAAATTCTATTTGCAAAAAGACTTTTTCCCGCTGCTCAAACTCCTTAGGCTTTCCCTTTTTGGTAACCCGGGCAGACAAAAATGTTATAAAACATAATTTAAACATATCAAAGTTTGTTGATAATTAACACTTGATATGTTAGAATTATACTAAATAAACCTTGAAATTACACCGGGAGGTAACCATGGAGCTGAATGTAAATGTAAAATCCGTTTCCGGAAAGAAAAACAGGATAACTGCAATTCCCGTCACCTACAGCCGGGAGGATATGACTGTCCGGGAGCTGATAGAAGAAACTGTGCGCTATTGTGTAAACTGCTACAATAAGAAAAAAGAAAACAGCGAGCTTCTTCGTGCGCTTCTGCCGCAGGAAATAGAGGATAAAGCCGCGCAGGGCAAAATTTCCTTTGAGGTGATCTACGGCGAAAAGGATGCCGATCTGAAAAAAGCGACCGACGATGCTGTTGAGGCTTTTTCTGACGGAGCAGTTGCAATATTTGCCGACGAGAATCGTCTTGAAAATCTTGATGAGGAATTAAAGCTGAACGAAATACAAAGCCTGACATTCATCAAGCTCGTGATGCTTGCAGGAAGAATGTGGTAGGAGGATAATATAATGAGCATGGATTATGAAAATGAACTCAAAAAGTATGACAAGGAATTTCAAGAAACAAATAAGAAGCAGATCTCTGCTCTAAGTGAACAGGAAAAGACTATTTTTGATCAGATAATGAAAGAGCATTGGGTACGATCGGAACAGACAGGTGCTATTGAAGATCTGAACGGTTATTTTGACAAGCATTATTCAAAGCTTGTGAAGCTGATGATACCGCCGCAATTTATTGATGATTTCAGGTATATGCTTGATAAATTCACAAAATTTCAATACAGCGAAAGCTATGGCCGCCGCAGTTTCCGCAGCAGGGACTATTCGCCGTTTCTGCAAAGAGCCTTTCTTGTGATGGCGACTTACTATCTTATGGGATTCCGCGGTACTGACATAAACGATATGGGAAAATATATTTCCGGCAAGGACTGTCCCTTTGGCGAGGAATTGAACCGCCGCAAATCCTACTATATTGATCACTATATTATTGCTGCTCGTATCGACAAGGGCGACACAAAGGTAATTGAAGTCGTAAAAGAAATGATGAACAGCGAGCGCAATACGGAAATACTGACCGTTTCCGTTATCCGTGCGGTTTTCTGCTGTGATAATGCGGAGCTTCACGAGCTTATGTGCCGTCTGCTTGTTGCCGCAAGACTTTCCGAGGGTCTGCGTCAGTCTATCTGCGAAAATGCAGATTTCGGTACAGCACAAGCTTTTATCAGCCTTATAAAAACTATTCAGGAAAATAACCTTATTCGTTTTTCATCCGTAAAGCGTGCTGTCGGCACATGGACAGGGCTTTGCCGATATGAAGACCCTGATCGTCTTGCAGAAAAGATGCTCGATGATATTCCCTTTGTCCTTGAAAGCTATGATAATGCAATAGAAAAGATAAAGACCGATGATCCGGTAGATATTTATATGGGACTTTGGGGCATCGGATTCTATGATGTTCACAAGGCACTGCAAACCATCATAGGTCTTGTCGGAGTTCCCGATGAAAAGTCCGCTGCAACCACAATGGATAAAATAAAAGGCTTTTTCGGCAGAAATAAGGAAAAGGCTGAAAGCGAAACCAAGCTGTTTGAGCCGAAGGAAATACATCTCCTGACAATAGGATATTTCTGTCAGAATTTAGGCTACCCCGAAACCGCTATGCGTATTGCTCTCACCGTGACCGAAAAATATCCCGATAATTACAAGCTGTTTTCTGTTTTAAGGGGAGATTATCCGTACAGTAAGCATATACCGTATTACGGCAGACAGGAATCACAGATAAGACAAGAGCTGCGCAAAAATAAACAGCTTGCTTCGGTACATTATGATATTCTGCTGAATATGTACGAGAAAATGCCGCATAAAGAGGAAAAATACGCTCCTCTTCTGTATCCTTGGTTTAGTGCGTCAGTCTCAAAAAGCGATATACTTTATTGTATGATCGACTGTGCGAGTATAATAGAGGATGATGAAAAGATCGATTTTATCTGCAACCATTTGACAGAAATTGATACATATAACAGATGCTACGCTGTTTCGTTGATTGGCGAAGCTTTACGCACACCCAAGCAGCGTGAAACAGTCATAAATGCCGTTGCGGATAAGGAAAGCGGCACACGTAAAACTGCCGTTGAGATACTGGAAAAAACCGGACTCAGCGACAGCGAATACAAAACTATAGAAGGCTTCGCAAAATACAAGACAGCAGAGCTGCGCTCGGGAGTTATTGACCTGCTCAAAATGCGTAAGGATAATGAGCTTGAGGAAAGTATTATCCGTATGCTGTCGGCTAAAAATGAAAACATCCGTCTCGCCGCACTTGACCTTTTGCAGTACGGAATCAGTACCTATACGGAGTATGATTTTTCAGCTTCAAAGCAGGCAGTTGCCGCCATCCCCTCACCTACCGAGCGTGAGCAGATACTTATAAACGAGCTGACAAGCTCTGCCGGCGCCGAACAGGTCACAAAGGAAAACGGCTACGGACTTTATGACCCGAAGGCACAGCTTGCCCCGCCCGATTTCAAGCCTGATATCAGAGTTGTAAGAAACTATTTCAGCATTTCAAATGAGGAACTTAATGATATGTTCCGCGCTCTGCTGAAAATAGTCGATGAAAATTCAGAAAAGGAATATACTGATCACTGGGGCGATGAGCGTATTCTCGGAAATATGGGGGCACTGTACCATGTATTTCTCGGTATGTCCGATATTCAGAACAAAATGCCCTTTTCCGATTTATGGAACAAATACTATGAGGAAGTTATAAAAACACCGCAAAGATTCTACTGCTTCTTTCATTCATGGATATCATATCGTACAGACGAAATTACAGATGATGCAAGAAAGACCATAAACGATAAACTGCACAGCTTTTTCGGTGATTTTGCAGATTACAACAGAGAAAAAGAGCTTGGAGCAGAAGATGAGAGGTTTTCCAAAAATGATTTTTCATATCTGATCAGTTCTGTAAAATACTATATCGAAAAGCGTTTTGACCTCAGAATGCCGATAGAGGTTTTGCAGAATTTTGCCGGATGCCTGCTCGAAATGAATGAGGATGAATTGTGGCTTAAAGTAAAAAGAGACCCACGCTATACATACCATGGTTCTATAGATCGTGTCCGGTTTATTAAAACTGTACCGATCATTAACAACCTTGTTGATGACTTGTATGACAGAATAAACGAGGATTTTGAAACGAATTTCCGCCTTCTCCACGCTCTTGCAGAAAAAATTGATTATATCGGGCATTATGAAAATGTTGATGGATACTGGGGCAAACCCGACTATATTCCGGTGGAATACTATATAAAGGCATACCGCACGGGAATTATCGACCGTGATATTTTCCTCAAGTCAATGTTCAGAATAATAGGTCTTTCAAATGCAATAATTGGTTTAAATGTATTTGTCAGCAACTCTCCGATACGCTTCTATTATAATTCACCCCATGAAAGCAACAGCTTTGTAAAGCTTCTTGCAGAGGAGGGAAAAACGCTCTGCGAGGACGATACTATCCCCCGTGACAGTGAGCTATATAAGATCGGCAATATGTTTGCACAGACGATCATTGACAAGGTACTGGATGTGGAGCTGAAGCGAGGCGACAGCGAAACGGTATTTTCAAGTTCGATACGCAGTATAAGTGCAATTTACGGTCTTGACAGATTTATACAGATTCTGAAAGCGCTGGGTAATGAAGCTCTCAAAACAAGCTATTACGGCAGTCAGATGTCCAAAAAAGAAAGTCTTTCTCATTTGCTTTCTGTCTGCTATCCCACAGCGGACGACAATTCCGAAAAGCTCAAAGAATTGCTGAAAGGCTCGAAGATCACCACCGACAGGCTTATCGAGGTTGCAATGTTCTCCCCGCAGTGGATGGATATTATCGAGGGCTATCTCGGTATCAAGGGAATGAAATCCGGCTGTTATTATTTTATGGCTCATACTGCCGAATCAATCGATAACAAGCGTGAAGCCATTATCGCAAAATATACTCCCCTTACAAAAGAGGAGCTTAACGGCGGCTGTTTTGATGTAAAATGGTTCTTTGAGGTATATGACATTCTCGGAGAAAAGACATTCCAAAAACTGTATAAAAGCGCAAAGTATTCCTCCGCAGGCAACAAGCATACCCGTGCAAGAAAATATGCTGACGCTGCCCTCGGCAAAATGGATATAACCGAAACCGAAAACACCATAAGCGATAAGAGAAACAAGGACTTGCTTATGGCGCTGGCGATAATACCGTCAAAGGATAAATCGGATATTTTGCAAAGATATGAATTTATACAAAGATTCCTTAAAGAAAGCAAGCAGTTCGGCGCACAGCGCAGAGCAAGCGAGGGCGAAGCCTGTGCATATGCGCTGAAAAACCTTGCTGTCACCGCAGGGTACAGCGACGAAACAAGGCTTACCCTTTCTATGGAAACGGCTCTTGTGCAGGAGAACAGCAGCTATTTTGAAAATAACCGCATCGGAGATTATGATGTAAGAATCACTGTAGATAACTTCGGAAAAGCTGCTATAATGATAGAAAAAGACGGCAAGACGCTGAAATCTGTTCCTGCCGCAATTAAGAAAAACGATGAATTATTACAGATCAAGGAATTCTGTAATAAGCTAAAACAGCAGTACAGCCGTACCGTCAGAATGTTTGAGACATCTATGGAGGAGCGTGACTGCTTTACCTTCGGCGAGCTTCGCAGACTCAGCGAAAACCCTGTTACAAAGGCAATAACTGAAAACATTGTCTTTATTTCCGACGATGATAAGCCAATCAGCGGTCTGCCGATCGAGTGCGGACTATCCGATCAGAACGGAGAATTACATAGTATCAGTGAAAATACAAGGCTTCGGGTTGCACATCCCTTTGATCTCTATAAATCCGGCGTATGGGCGGATTATCAGAAGCTGATGATGACGCTCGGCAATAGTGAAGGCAGAAAGCAGCCCTTCCGTCAGGTATTCCGCGAGCTTTATGTCAAGCTGCCTGAGGAAATGAATAAAGACCGTTCCCTTATGTTTGCGGGTAATCAGATACAGACCAAGCGCACAGTCGGTGCACTTAAAAACCGCCGATGGATAGCAGATTATGAAGACGGCTTACAGAAGATTTATTATAAGGATAATATTATCGCATCTATCTATGCGGAAGCCGATTGGTTCTCCCCCGGGGATATTGAAGCACCGACTCTTGAGGGTGTATTCTTTACCGACAGAAAAACCGGTGCACTGCTGAAAATAGAGGATGTGCCGGATATCATATATTCTGAAATAATGCGTGATGTTGACCTTGCTGTAAGCGTTGCACACGCAGGCGGAGTTGATCCGGAAACAAGTCATTCAACAGTTGAAATGCGCCGTGTCATCCTTGAATTCAATCTGTCGCTGTTCGGCATCAGGAATGTACACTTTGAAAAGAATCATGCCTTTATTGACGGAACTCATGGAAAATATACCGTTCATCTCGGCAGCGGTGTGATACACAAGATCGGCGGTCATCAGATCAATGTGCTTGCAGTTGGCGGCGGCAAAAAGAGCAAGCTGTTCCTGCCGTTTATTGATGAAGACCCGAAAACTGCCGAGATAATGACAAAGGTGCTTACCTTTGCCGAGGACAGCAAGATCAAAGATCCGTATATTATGGACCAGATCAGAAGCTGATAACAAATTGAAAAGGAGATCTTTTATGTGGACAATACGGTGGGATGAAAATCAAGCTGCTTCGGATAGTGCAGAAGATGTTATTGAAATAATAAATTGTATACATTGCACATATATAAATAGATTTCCTGTTATCGTACAGATTGAGTCAAACTCAAAAGATGAAATTTTGATTGGCGTAGGAAATGAACAATACAGTATCATAGATTATTTCCCGGTCAGCCAAAGTTACTCAATGTCCCCCGAGGGTGAAAACGAAGGCGATGATATTATTACTTTCTATCTGGGTGATGATGAGTCTGAATTTTATATCAAAGACACGATCAAATATGATACTGCATTAAAAATACTAAAAAGCTTTTTGACTGATAATACATTGCTTACTGAGATCAATTGGGTTATTGACTGATGTTTTTGATTGTGTTGCATAACGGTATTAAATTAGGGTGGTGATAAAATGGAATTATGGTCAAGAGAGCAAATTATTGATTTGATAAATCAGATATTGGACGTAGAGAGTCATACGGAAGAAGAAATCGACAGGCTTGTTGAGAAACTGAAAAGCGGTGTGATCGACCCGAACATTTCAGATTATATTTTTTGGGATGATCTCACACCGGAGCAGATTGCAGATAAAGCCTTGTCTTATAAACCAATATGTCTGTAATTCATGACCGTTCTACCCATAAGCTATAAAACGTCCCATCGGTTTTAAGAACATTCCTGGTCATACCAAGATTGCGGAAAGATTTTAATTCACTGCTTTTATTAATTTCGGTCAGGACATCAACAGGTGTCCACGAAGGTGTTTTAGTGATCTCAGAAGTGTAGAATACTGTTTTATCCTTCATAAATATGTATACGTCGGAATGTGATGAGATCATTTCAATATCAGATGCTTTATATCCGTAAGGAAGACTACACGTTCCCGAATGGTCATTTCTGTGGCCGAAAACTGTCTTCGTGTAGTAAACTACATTGTCATCATCCATTGCCGAATAGAATATTTCCGATGAATCGTTTGTACTTAACGACTCTTTGACATGGTAAATAACATCAAAATAAGACGAAACCAATAGTTCATACTTGTCTTCCTTTTCCCCTTTGAACAGCGGCAGATCAGTGAAGAAGAACATCGTTCCGTTGTTTTTGAGAACAGCACATGAATCTCTGTAAATGTATACGTCTTTTATATCCTCGGCGGGAATGTATCCGAAATCTGGGCTATAAAGTGTTACTTCATGCTCGTCTGCCAGTACGCTGCCTTCAGCATCATATACGGTAACAGTAAGCTTTCCTTGAGTGATCTGATATGTGTTATATATTCCCATGCTTGTGTTGCTTTTCAGCATTAAAAAATCTGTAGTGGGAAGAACCGCCGAGTGTCCTTTTTTGTCATACACCTTTGTTTTTCCGTCGGAAGTACTGAATGTCACTACATGACTGCCGCCCTCTCCTATGCTGTAAACCGTTTTTGAAACTATCTCGTCACTACCGTCATCCAATGTCGTGACCTGTGTGTACTTATTGCTTGGAGAATCATAATTCCATACAGTATTATCTTTCAAGACTACATAGTCATACTGTGCATTTGTACAGCCGCCGTTCTGCATAACTTCTCCCTGCTTATCCTGAAAATTGTAATGCGGAGTCATTTGGAACGATAAAGCTGTACCTGAGCTGTCAGAAATTTCTGAAATGTCAGAATTATCTGACCGTGAAACGACACTGCTTTTTGACTCCTGTACAACTTGCTGAGATGTCTGATTTGAACCGGAATTAAACGCGGCAATAATTGCAGCTGTTATTCCTCCTGCTGCAACAGCTCCTGCCAATATTCCTATCAATACTTTTTTACTCATAATAATTCCTCCTGTTTTTAATGGTACTCCTGCCGAAGCGGAAACTTCTGTACCTGCTGATGCCGCTGAGCTTGTCAGCATAGCTGTATTTAGTGCCGGCGCGGTCAGGGTTTTGCTTTCCTCATCAAACACCTTCGCAAGAAATGGTACTCCGGCAAATACAAACAGCTTGTCGTCCTTGTCCTTCTGATACTCTTCTATTGCTTTCTTGATAGCCGCTCTTGCTTTACTGAGACGGTTTTTGACTGCACCTTCGCTGCATTCCATTATTTCTGCGATTTCTGCAACGGACAGATTATTAAAATAATAAAGAATTATAGTCTGATATTGCAGCTGTGTCAGTCTTGTCCTCATAATATCCATCAGGATACGGCGTTTATCCTTGTCAACTATGTACTTTTCCGGGATAGTAAACTCATCCTCCGTAAGCAGCGTTTCTTTCAGAATGTCATCGTCCACAGGTACGGGTTGATTCTTCTTCAGGATATCCTTACATCGGTTTACTGCAATACGCTCGACCCAAGTTCTGAATTTCTGATGATCAGAAAGCTGACGAATGTTTTTAAAGGCTGTCAGATATGTGTCCTGCATTGCATCCTTAGCATCCTGTTCGTTGCGCAGAAAATTCATACAGATAAAATATACCCTCTGATTTGTTTCCTGATACAGCCTTTCAAAAGCGCCCGTATCTCCTTCTATTGTTCTGCGAACCAATATTTCTGTTTCTTTATTTTCCATTTTTACCTCCAAATCTGTTTATTGATCCTTTCGATCTGTAATACAGACGAATCAGAATCAAAAAGGATAGCTGTTACCAAAAATTTTTCTGAATATATTATATCATTTTTTTGTGTATCAAAATACTTTTTTAAAAAAAGAAATCAATGAAAAGCAGAACACAAAGTTATCACTTTAATACGATTTATTTTTCAGTCCTGATCCGACAGGCATTTTGTGCTGTAAAACACGAAAAAGGGTAACTGTCATTACAGAATGTACCGTCACTGCCGTAAGACAGTGACGGTTAGTGTAAAATAATTCTGGGAAAATTAAACTCTTCAATAACTTTAAGCGAGGAACACAAAAAGGCAGCCGATAAAAAAGTAATAACCGCGACAAATAAAGGTTGCAGTGATGAGCCCAGAGCGGAGCGTAAGCGCAGCGAACCCTGCGTTTTAGGGTCCAGCGTCATGCTGACGTATACGCTTGGCTTGACTGAATTGGGCATGGTATAATGAGGGGAACCAACTAAAAATTACGAAAAACCAAAAAAGTTGCAGGCTTTACAGCCCGCACAAGCAATGCTTCCCCGGATATGGGGAAAGTTATCGGCGGCTTATGGCATAGATTTTTCAGTAAAGACGGATATTCTGCAATACCGCACAAAACAACAGGTAAAACCATGGGTATCTACACAGACTATGAAAATAACGAACACGGTGATTATACATTCATGACAGCTTGTGAAGTCAGCGGTGATATTCACGAAGGATTTGAGGTACGAATTCTGCCTTCAGGAAAATATGCAAAATTTATTGTGATCGGCAACATGATGACAGCTGTAGGCGAATTCTGGCAGAAGCTTTGGCAAATGCCCTTGGAACGTACATATTTATTTGATTTTGAAGAATACCGGAATGATGACCCGGAAAACTGCGAGGTACATATTTATATTGGTATAAAGTAGAAAAATGTCCGTATATTTGTGAGAAAATTAAAAAGGAGTACAAGTAATGCCATTTGACTATAAAAAAGAATACAAAGAATTCTATATGCCGCCAAAAAAACCGACTATTGTTAACGTACCGACTATGAACTATATTGCTGTTCGCGGCAAAGGCGATCCGAATACACCGGACGGCGAGTACAAACAGTCCATCGGTCTGCTTTACGCAGTAGCGTTCACCATCAAAATGAGTAAAAAAGGCAGTCATCAAATCGAAGGCTATTTTGATTATGTTGTTCCTCCGCTTGAGGGCTTCTGGTGGCAGGACGGTATACAGGGTATCGACTATGCTCACAAAGAGAATTTCAACTGGATATCGCTTATCCGACTGCCCGATTTTGTAACGAAAGCAGATTTTGATTGGGCAGTCGATGAGGCGTCCAAAAAGAAAAGGACAGATTTCTCAAAGGTAGAATTCCTGAACTGCAATGAAGGATTGTGCGTACAATGTATGCACATCGGCAGTTATGATGATGAACCTGCGACTATACAGCTTATGCACGAATTCATGGAACAGGAAGGCTATTCTATTGACATTTCCGAAAAACGCCGTCATCATGAAATTTATCTTTCTGATGCAAGGCGGGTCGCACCGGATAAGCTGAAAACTATTATTAGGCATCCGATCAAACAAGCTGTATATTAAGATCAAACAATGAACCGCTTTGAAAACCTGATACAAGGTGCAGTACCAATATCAGAACCTACAACGGAACCTTTGGGACAAAGGATATGTTATATTGCTGATCCGGAAGGAAATCTTATAGAAATAGGTTCATGGATCAAACCATACGAAAAGAAAGATTTATAAAATCTTGATTTATCCTACTAAACAAATCACAGCCTGAAAGCTCCGAAAAGCTCTCAGGCTGTTTTTTATACAGGATTTGCTTTTATTATTCAAGAACGGCATACGTAGATACAATAAGTCTTTTCTTTCTCCTACTCTAATGATCAGACTTCTTTTTTCTTTTTCCTATCAAAAGCAAAGCTTTCTGTATCCAAAAAGCAGCTTCTGCTGAAAGTACCATTACCGCTGCATAATCCAAAAGGAAAAGTAATATGGATTCGTTGAAATCAAAGAATGCAAACATTACCTTCATAAACATATAATCAGCGATGCCCCGTTGGATAAAAGCATACACACCGTATGCAGCGATCAGAATAAACAGCACTGTGATCACATATTTTACAGATTTATTTATTTTTACGCTCAGCTTTGCACTGATCGCTTTTATATGCAGTCCGATTCCGGTTTATAATATGATGTGCAATAAACAGCGCAAACATAACAATACCCAGAATTTCATGATTACTCTCTCCAATCAGAGAATACGCCATAAGGAGCGGCAGCATCGCCGTCATCAGGACATCAATTATCATCCGTATTTTTTTCATAATTCCTTTTTCGCCCAACTTGCAACAGTTTTTTCTGATTTTGCGGCATCTGCTCCGTGAACTGCAAGTCCGTTCCCGACAACTGCACCCTTGCAGTACTTTTTAAGCGCTGCCGTTGAACCTGCCTGACCGCTTCCTTCATGGGTCATAACAGGGAACACTTTCTTCCCGGTGAAATCCAGCTTTTCAAGCTGTGAAAAAATCGCCATAGGATAAGTTCCCCACCAACAGGGGCCTGCTATAACTATGTTATCATACTCCGAAATATCATCAAGATATTTTTTCAGCTCCGGTCTTGCATTTGCACGTAGTTCTGCCTTTGCATCTTCGATACATTCATAATAATCCGTCGCATAAGTCTTTACAGTTTCAACCTCAAACAGGTCTGCTCCTACTGCTTTTTGGATAAACTCTGCGACGATCTCCGTATTGCCCTTGGAAATGTTCTTTATACTTCCATTCCAATAGTTCTCTCCGGTTCTTGAATAGTAAATAATAAGGTTTCTTGCCATTTTCTGTTCCTCCTTATAATTTTGCGACTGTGCCGCCTTTCATAATACAAGTATAAAAAAACGCCGGAAATCTTCAATTCGATTTTAGGCGTTTTTTGATAAGTGTCACTTATACGAATCATTTTTGCATAAGTGAATGACCTTTGCATGATCCTTTTGCCTGCATCATACACATTCCTTTAATACAGCAAGAAGCTCTTCATCCGTAAGCTTTTTGACACAGCCGCCTGTACGAATCGTTGATTTTGCAATCGCTTCAAGGTCGGTACCGTCTACTCCCATTTCGGTAAGCGTTGCAGGCAATCCTATTTCTTTTATAAAGTCAGACAAAGCTGTGATAAAGCACTCTGCAAGTTCCGCTTCGGTTTTGCCGTCGGCAGTGATCCCCCATACCTCAACTGCCAGCCTCGCAAACTGCTTGTTTGCCTCCGGCATCATGTGACGATACAAAACAGGATGCAGTACGGCAAGTCCCTGACCGTGGTTACAATCGGTATATGCACCCAGCTGATGCTCTAACATATGACACTGAAAGTCCGTCACTTTGCCAAGCTTGAGGATACCGTTTTCCGCCATAGCTGCCGCCCAGACAAGCTCCGAACGTGCAAACCTATCATCCGGGTTTTGCAGAGTAGCTCTGATATTCTTAATAACATTTCTCATAACGGCTTCATTGATCTCATCACTGAGATTTGTTTCTCTCGGGGAGCCAAGACAGGTTTCCATACAGTGACTGAGTGTATCAAACGAGCCTGAGATAACCTGCTTCATGGGCATAGTCATGGTGTAACCTACATCAAGTACAGCAAAGTCATAGAATGCACCCCAAAGCGGAGATTTCTGCTTTTTCTCTACGTTGGTAATAACTGCACCATTATTCATTTCCGCACCTGTGCCGAATGCTGTAACAACTGCACCCATGGTGATAAATTCCTTTGGCTGCCCTCCTTTAGCATATTCAAGATCCCAGATATCCTCATCCGTTTTCGCCTGTGCGGAAACGATCTTGCAGCAATCGATAACCGAACCTCCGCCCACAGCAAGGATGAAGTTAATGCCGTTTTCTCTTGCAAGCTTTGCCCCCTCCTGCACCTTTTCATAGGTGGGGTTGGACATGATACCCGAAAACTCGGTAACATTCTTTCCTGCTTCTTTAAGAACAGACATGATCTAATCATATATACCGAACTTTTTGATTGAACCTCCGCCGTAAGCAAGCAGTATATTATTTCCGTATTTAGTCAGCTCGGCAGCAAGAGAAGATTTTGCTATGCCGTCGCCAAAACAGACCTTTACCGGATATTGATAATTAAAATTATTCATTTATCAGTTTCTCCTTTATTATGTCAGACCTTCATTCCCAATACAAATTTAACAAACATCGGATCGTCATGATTTACTATCTCGCTGTGTCCCAGATCCTTTGATGCGACCACTGCCATTTCCTCGTCTGTCAATGTGAAATCCCATATGTCAATGTTCTGTTCCATTCTCTCGACCTTGACGGATTTCGGTATAATGGAAACACCTCTCTGCGCATTCCATCGGAGAACTACCTGTGCATTGCTCTTACCGTATTTGTCACCGACAGCCTTTATTTCAGGATCGGTAAAAATGCCATGCTTTCCTTCTGCCAGGGGTCCCCATGCCTGAGGAACTACGCCGTAAGATTTCATATTTTCAATTGCCGACTGCTGTGCAAAAAACGGATGAAGCTCTATCTGATTTACAGCCGGAATGACTTCGACTGTTTCACAAAAATTCGCAAGAATTGCAGGATAGAAGTTTGCAACACCTATTGCTTTTGTCAATCCCTCTTTGTATGCCTTGGTAATACCCCTGTATGCTGCAAAATAATCGCTCATAGGCTGATGCAGGAGAATAAGGTCAACATATTCCATATCAAGCTTTGAAAGTGAAGTCTTAACAGCCTGGTATGCTGCTTCTTCACTGCCCATATCGCTGACCCAGACTTTAGTTGTAATAAACATTTCTTCACGGGTTGTAATACCGTCTGCAACAGCACGAGCAACAGCTTTTCCGACTGCCTCCTCATTCATATACGCTGAGGCAGTGTCCAGAAGACGATAGCCTGTTTTTATTGCGTTATAGACTACCTCTTCGCATTGTGACGGGTCGGGTATCTGGAATACTCCGAAGCCCTCCAGAGGCATTTTTGCTCCTGTGTTAAGTGTTACGAATTCCATAGTGAAAACCTCCTGATATAATTATTTCATGCTTTAAATAAACTAAGCATTATTCCATGTATTGCTTCAGATATTCCCGAAGCATTCCATAACAAAAATCGTTTATCGCTGCGGCAGGATCATTTTCTCCGTCAGTCAATGCCCAACAAAAAACTATCCCGTAATATTCCGATGTGATCCAATAGGTAAGCTGATCTATGGGAATTTGCTCAGTAATTTCACCGTGTTCGACTGCTTTCTCAAGAAAACTGTGTATCACTTGTCGGTCATACATCAGCTTTTGAATACCATCCTGATTATCAGGAGCAACGATCCCCCTTATCCATTGCTGTGAAATCTTTATCCCGGTTTCCTTGATATATTCCATTGAATCCGTAATAAATGAAGCTATTTTGTCACAGACATTTCCTTCACGCTCTTTTGACTGATCATGAATAGATTCAAATTTTGTATAGGCAATCTCTGCAACAATATCTTCTTTACGCTTGAAATAAGTATAAAAAGATCCCTTTCCTACACCTGCTTCATTTGTAATGTCAATGATCTGTACAGCATCAAAACCTTTTTCGGAGATTAGTTTTTCTGCCGCAGCAACGATTTTAGCTCTTGTTTCCTGTGCTCTTTCCCGTCTGATACTCAAAATTACACCTCCCAACGCTCGTTAAATATAGAATAGCAAACAATTGACCACAAGTCAATGACTTTAAGTCAAATATTTTGAAAATTTTTTGTGAACAAATTAAAAAGCAAAGTCACATAAAATAACAGCTGATAAAAAAGTAATAACCGCAACTAATAAAAGTTGGGGCGACGAGCCCAGAGATAGTGTCAAGTAGTTCTGGGAAAAATCAAACAGCCCTGAGTTTAGCACAGGCTTTTAAAAGAATAGTAGTGCCTGTGAGCTTACCATAAGTAAAAGCAGACGGAGCATGATCTTTCTCGAAGATACTCCAATCGTGTTTGCTGCCAAAGACAGATCTGACCTGATCTTTGGCGTATTTGCTGTATATTTCAAGCCCATTTCTGAGGGCATTGAAGTCTTTGCTTCTTTCCGATTTATCTCTGGAAATGCGAATGTGTTCAGCAGTTACTCTGCCTCCGTTTTCCTCAAAAACTCGAAGCATAGCCATCTTGCCAAGACCTTCTTTACTCCATGCAAGCGGATTTCTGCTAAGACGTTGGGATAAAGTATGGCTGATAAGAGGTTCTGTACAGCTTCCGCAATGAGTACAATTCATGCGTTCAACAATAGAGTCCCAGTTATTCTGGAAATAGTTCACAAGCTCATGAAGCTTCTTTTTGTCCTTTTCATCTTGTTTTTCGCTGATAGAAGAAATATAACCGGCAAAATCTTCAAAATTGTTTTCTCTGATTGCTTTACGGACAACACCTGAGTATGGAGCTGCTCCATTAAGCCGTAACAGCTTTTTAAGATACTTTTCAAGATGGAAACCATCCATAACAAACACAGCATTAGGCATAAGAGTTCCAAGTGTTTTTATCCAGTTACCGCCATCGGCATGGATGTAAACTCTATCGACTCTATCCATGTCATACTTTTCGTAGATGGCGGCAACTACATTATCTACAAAGACATGATTATCCATACCATAGCCCTGAAAATGTACAGGAGATATAGTCTTATGCCTTTTAGGATTGGACATATCTATACCCTCGGTAACGGTTACAAGCGGCACTATGGCACTCCTCCTGGGACGCAGATGGACATGATCCTCATCTGCAAATATATGAAGCTCAGATGGAGTGTTTTCAACTCTGCTGATCTCTGTAACGACATCATGCATGGAAAGAACTTTGTTATTTACCGTTTGGCGGCTGACAGGTGCACCTGTCACTGTGGCAGCCTTCTGCATGGACATTGTTGCTGTATTCTGTACAAGCTCGGCACACAGTTCCTTTGTTACCCTTTCAAACGGCTCTATACCTATCAGCTGATCAGTAAGATATGCCTTTGAGCCATCACCAAGCTGAAAATATGTCCTCGTGTATTTCAATCCTCCCAGCGAAGTAACAACCGTTCTCGGAACATTTCTTTGCTTTACAGTGATACCGTCTATTTTACGTTCTTTTTTAGCGCTGAGAACCGCCGAATCTGTTTCCTTAATTACAGCTGAAAGAATTTTCAATGCACCATCTTTCAGAACAGATAAAAGAGATTCGGCAGTTTTGCCGATATCTGATATACCTTGTTCTTCAATATTTTTTAAAATTTCCTCTACCACATTTGCTGTAATCTGTGTTATAATTGTTTCCATGGAGAATCACCTTTCTGTGCGTGTTTTTGTGTGCAAACAAATTATAACACGATTGGTGGTTCTCCATAACTTTTTTATTTTCCCCGCCCCCGCGGGGGCGGGGAAAACTCCCAGAATTATTTTACACTAACCGAGCCCAGAGCGGAACGTAGTGAAGCGACCCCTGCGTTATGGGTCCAGCGTCACGGTTAATGTAAAATTATAATTGGCAAAATATTATCAATGGAAAAAAATGAGCTGCTCAAGAAGCCTGATACGCGGTCAGTACAGCATGAACGGCGAGTTCAGAGCGGATGCGCAGCGGAGCGACCCCCGCGTTACGGGACCGGCGGCTCGCCGGTGGGAAAATAGTTGACAAGGTTGTTGTTATGTTGTATAATTTGTATCAGTTAATGATCTTGTAAAGGAGGTTTTTGTATATGAAAAGGTATGTCTGTAATGTATGCGGCTATGTTTATGAGCCTCTTGACGGCGATCCCGACAACGGCATTGCTCCCAACACACCCTTCGAGGATATCCCCGATGACTGGACCTGTCCTCTCTGCGGTGTAGGGAAAGAAGATTTCTCTCCCGAAGAGTAATTTTTTGATGCTGCACTTGTTATCAACATTTGTATTTACATTTAAGTTTATTTCGGCAAACTTAAAACCGACACCGCCGCTGTGAGAGGTGTCGGTTTATTTTTTAAAGGAGTTATCTATGTGGAACGGAAGAAGATATCACTCACTTGACTTTTACCTTAAACAGGAATTCGGTGAAAAACTATACAAGCTCTCTCTTGACGGAGGTATGACCTGCCCTAACAGAGACGGTACTCTGTCATACGGGGGCTGCATTTTTTGCAGCGGCGACGGGTCGGGAGATTTTGCAGCCAAAAAAGTTTCGGATCTTTCCGATCAGATAAATACTGCAAAGTCCCTGATATATGAAAAATACAAAGGGGAACGTTTTATCGCTTATTTTCAGTCTTATACCAACACCTATGCGCCCGTTTCTTATCTGAGAAACATCTATATGCCTGTGATAAACAGAAAAGATATTGAAGTACTTGATATTGCAACACGACCCGATTGTTTAAGTGAAGATACTTTATTGCTCATAAAAGAATTATCTTCTATCAAGCCTGTATGGGTAGAACTTGGTTTGCAGACTGCTGACGATAAGACTGCTGCACTCATAAATCGCTGCTATAAGACCGCTGTATATGACAAGGCTGTAGATGATCTGCATAAATACGGTGCTCAGGTCATAACCCATATGATAATCGGTCTGCCGCACGAAAACCGCGAAACTATTCTCTCAACCGCAAAGCATATTGCAAACTGCGGATCGGACGGCATAAAGCTTCAGCTCCTCCACATACTCGAAGGTACAAGACTGGCTCAGATGTACAGAGACGGAGTTTTTAACGCTCTCAAAGAGGATAAATACATATCACTCCTTTGTGACATTATCGCCATTCTTCCCCCTCAGACAGTCATACACAGACTTACAGGCGACGGCGATAAAAACAAACTTATTGCACCAGAATGGAGTAAAAACAAAAGACGTGTACTGAATCATATCAATCATGAGCTTAAAAAGCGTGATATTATTCAAGGATGCAAATATTTCAGTTATTCATGATCCGCATTGCGATAACCGTGATATCATCATCATGACCGTCCTTGCGTCTTGTAATAGCTTCATCTGTTATTTCATCGGCAAGCTGCTGCATTGATCTATGTTCACGGGACAATATTATATGCTCTATCCAGTCCTCTCCGGTTGCTATAGCACCGTCGGACACCATTACTATTATATCACCGTCAGAAAGCTCATCTTCCGTACAGCTGAATTCTATCTGCGGAAGGATACCTGCCGGAAGGGACGGTGTTTCTACTCTGTACATTACATTGTTTTTACGGATGAAAGATAACGCCGCTCCTGCTTTCATAAATCGTGTATTGCCGCTGTATAGATCTACTGAAACTATATCAAGTGTGGCGAGGGATTCGTCTTCTGATTTTACAAGCAAAGCAGAATTGACAACCTGAAGCGCACAGTCATATCCCAGCCCTGCTTTAAGAAGCTTTTCCATTATTCCGGACGCCATTCCTCCGTCAACAGCTGCCCTTCCGCCTGTACCCATACCGTCACTTATAATTGCTGTAAGCTTTCCCGTACCATCCGTAAAATATTCAAAGTGATCTCCGCACAGCTTCCCGTCACCGCATATATGCTGAGAGGAAGCTATTTCTATATCAAGACACGGCCGCTCACACATGGTTATTCTTATCGTTCCGAAAACCCTTGTAACTGACGGAGTATCAAATTTTCTGCCGCATATCTTATTTATCTCATGTACAAGAACTGCTCTTCTTATTTTTGCTATGTTATTGTCGGTTGCTTCTGCTTCCACAGTCATTCGCCCCAGATAATCTATTCTGCAGCTGACTGCCGTAGGCTGTAATCCCAGTTCTTTCAGCTTTACTGTTATCCTGTCGGACAGCTCCCTGTCAAATACTTCGTAATTGGAATATTCCTCGGCTATTTCCTCAAGAATCCCACCCAGTCCGCAAAACTGACCTGCAACAACCTGACGCACCTCGTCAATCCGCTTCTGGGCAGCCTGAGAGGCTTTATAGCTGCTGTAGCATTGGTTTATTGCTTCTGCAATTTCTACCGTCCTACAGCATTTTCGGCGAAATTCACCGGTCAGATCGGATGCTGTGATCTCACCCTCGTTTCTCAGCTTATCGCTTGTCTTTTTAAGCATATCAATGCTTACTCCGTCCCTGTGCTCCCAGCAGAATACCTTCATTCCGCATCGGCTGCACGTCTGCTCTACGGCATTTTCAAAAACTCCGTCAAGTGTTGGCGTGATTATCTTTGAAAGCTTTTCGGATACTGCTTCAACATCCTCTGAAACATTGGAAAGGGCTTTCGACGCAAAATCAAGACGCATTATGATCGATTTTCTCAGATCTTCAGTATGCTCGTCGTCGTTCGACACAACAAATACTGCCCTGAGAAAATTTGCGGCAGATTCGGGAGTGAAAAGAAAAACAATTGATGCTATAAGCACTTCGTAAAACATTACAACAATACGTTCGGTACTGCCGGACTGTAATGAAACGATTATTGCTCCTAGCAAAAACAATACTGTTTCAGCGATTTTTCCCAGTGGTGAAAACATTCCCGCTATCAGCCCTCCGAATGCAAAACACGCTCCTATAAATGAAAAATCACTTCCTGCAAGGCTCATTACCGCACCGCAGGCAACTCCTGCTACAGCCCCGCCTGTTATCCCTCCGTATCGGGCTGCAAAAAGTATTACAAGTATCGCCGCAACCCTGCCAAGGGAAATATCATAGATCCTGAATCCTGCAAAAGACAGCAGTATCATACATCCCGTAAGTATAAGACAAGCCGTTTCCTGTGGTGTAAGCATCCCGAGAGATCGTGTTCCCTCAAATATTATTACTGTTCTTGATATAAAATATGCTGCCGCTGCACTCAGCAATGCTTCGGCAAGGTACATAAAAGTTGTTTTAAAAGTAAAACCGTTTACACTCATCACCGCCAGCCCGGTCGCAAATACAGGAAAAAATGATACCGCGGCAGGGTATATGGAATTACTGTTTATTTTTTTTATGTCATTCAGAGTCCAGCGTATAGCTATCACCGCAGCACAGGCTGCTATGTAACGAAAACTGCCCGTTACAGGCGAAAAAACAACATAGCCCACCGAGGATCCGATGAAAGAAAAAAATACATACGGAAAAGGTACAGCGGCTGCAAGCGATACTCCGAATGGCGAATACTCACCGAAAACAGAAGCATTTGAAATAAGAAATGAGCCTATCATTATGGCTATTCGCAGAAACCACTTTTCATGCGTACCGTTTTTGACTCTCCTGTCAAAGCTGACCATGATGTCCCCGAATTTCAATAATACCACCCCATATTTTCTCCATACCAGACTTATATACTCCATAATATATTATACACATCTCTTATGTCGTACTTTGTCAAATTGGCACTATATACAACTTCGTTCACATCTGTCAGTTCTGTTTTCTGTATCTCCGACGGTCAAAGGCTTTGTCAATGCTGTTTTAACGGTAAAACCGGTTAACAAATTTTTGCGCAAGCCTTTGAAAAGGCTCCGGCAAAACTATATTAATACTGATAATATATCTACGGTATTTCATTTTACTTTTCTGACCATTCGTTATAATATTGTCAATTTCGTCAAAATATCCAACATATTACTGAAATTTATGTAATTGATTATGTTATAGACATGAACAAGTTTTTATGGTATAATTTACAGTGTAAATTATATACCGTTGTTTTGCGGTAAGGAGGTTTTATTATGAGATGTATGTCATGCGGTGCAGAGCTGCCTGATGGAATAAGCTTCTGCACATCCTGCGGAGCAAAAGTTGTACCTGCTGCTCCGGAACAGCAGCCTGCATATAATCAGAATCAGATGTATCAGGGATACGGTGCTCCGGGTCAGCCGTACCCTCAACAGCAGATGCCTATGATGATGAATACTATGGAAGACACTACTCCTATCACACCTTGGGGTTATATCGGGTATATGATTCTTTTTGCTATCCCATTGGTAGGTATTATCATGCTCTTTGTTTATGGTTTCGGCAGCAATACCAATGTCAACCTTAAAAACTTTTCAAGAGCTTATCTGCTCATATTTCTTATTTCAATCATTTTATCTGTAGTACTGGGTATTATTGTCGGTGCGTTAGGTTTTTCGGTTGCAAATAGTATGAGTTCTTATTATCTGATCGGTTTGTTCTGATAATATCGCAAAAAGGACTGTTCGCGAAGTTTTGCGCTTCTGTGAACAGTCCCTTTTTATTTGAATTATATTATGTTTTCAGAATTGATCAGACAGCCGATGTACCTCTTTCTTTCAGATAAGTTGATTCAAGATCGGCAAGGTGAAGCTTTACAGCAATAGGATATTTTTCGTAAGCATGACTTATCGCAAAGCTGCCGCCTCTTGCCGCCTCGTCAAATCCGCCCATATGCCATCTTATAGCCATAGCTTCTGCAGGCTTTAGTCTCATGAACCGTTCTATAAGATACACGGATTTTTCACCGTGCCCGAAAGGAAATGCATCGTCTACCGTATAATACGGTTTTCTCTCCCACTGACCTGTTTCATCATTTTTGACATTTCTCATAGATATCTTATAAAACTGTGCCTTGCAAAGATCATGTAGCAACGCGCATATCGCAAAGCTTTCGGCATTATCCTTTTCGGGGTCAAAATGCTTTTCCATCATTGTTTTATATACACTGATACTGTGCATCACAAGACCATATTCACACGCTCCGTGGAATTTTGTACTTGCCGGTGCAGTAAAAAAGTCGGTTTTCTTCATCCATTCAAGAAGATTCTTTGAACCCTCTCTTGAGATGTTCTCGTTATATATTTCTATAAACTCCTCTTTATATCCCATTGTTTCACCTCATTTTCAGATCAATATTATATCTTTTACATCAGATCAGGATCATAATGTGCTCGTTCTCCGCCGATAGATTTTGGTCTGGTTCTGGCTGCTGTTATGTGAGCCTTGCCTATCATATTGTTTTTCAGATTCAGCGGAACGGCTACCTCACGAAGGTGCATACCTATAAGTACTCCGCCTATATCTATGCCTGCATCCGCTTTTATATGCTCAACAGCCACCGGATCTTCCAAAATACCATATGTTATTGTCGCAAATGAACCTCCTGCTTTCGGCTGAGGTACAACATTTACTACATCTCTCATCTGCTTTTCGGCAACAGTACGGGAGGTTATTATCGCTCTGTTCAGATGCTCACAGCACTGGGCAGCAAGAAAAATGCCTCTGTCTTTAAGTTCGGGATAGATTCCGTCAAAAAGCGCTTGTGCTATCTCCATACTGGACGCCTTTCCGTATCCCTCTCCTTCAACCGTGCTTGAAGAACAGCCCACTACAAGAACACTTCCTTTTTTGAGCTTAGCCTGTTCAAGAACTTCAAGAACAAGCTGCTTTGCTTTTTCTCTTATCTCTTCATACATTCACTTTCATCTCCTCATGACCTTTTTAATTAGCGTCAGGCACCTCACAAAGAGATGCCTGACGCTTCATTATTTGATTGAATTGAATTATTCAGCTTCTGCTTCTTCCTCAGCTGCGTCGTTTTCAACAGCTGCTTTCATTGAAAGGCTTATACGCTTCTTATCAAAGTCAATAGCTGTGATCTTTACAGTAACCTTCTGACCTACAGAAAGTACGTCCTCAGGCTTCTCAACTCTTTCGTTAGAGATCTGTGAAACATGGATAAGACCATCGATACCGTCGATTATTCTTGCAAATGCACCGAACTGTGTAAGACCAACGATCTCAACCTCACATACTGTTCCTTCGGGATACTGATTCTTCAGGATCTCCCAGGGATTATCCTCTGCCTTCTTATAGCCGAGTGATATCTTGCCCTTCTCCTGATCGAGAGCCTTGATATAAACCTCTACCTGATCGCCTACAGAAACAACCTCTGACGGATGCTTGATCCTCTTCCAGGAAAGCTCGGAAATATGTACCATACCGTCAATACCGCCGATATCAACGAATGCACCGTATGAAGTGAGAGATTTCACTGTGCCGTTGTAAACCTTGCCTACCTCGGCATTTGCCCAGAACTCTTCTTCCTTCTTCTTGCGCTCCTCATCAAGTACGCTGCGGATAGAACCGACTGCTCTGCGTCTGTTGTTCCTTCCTGTTGTTTCAATAATGCGGAAATCAACTTCCTTCTTGAGAAGACCTTCAAGAGCTTCTCCTCTTGTTGCTGTAGCCTGTGATGCAGGAATAAATACCTTGATGCCGTTTGTAAGAGCAAGTACGCCGCCCTTGATCACATCTGTAACTACGCCGTGTACTACTGTCTTATTCTCATAAGCTTCAGCTATTTCATCCCAGCCCTTCTGAGAGTCAACAAGCTTCTTTGACAGAAGTATTGTTCCTTCCTGATCGTTTGTTTTCATAATAATAAGATCGAGTTCATCGCCCATCTTTACCAGATCCTCTGTCTTTGCATTGGGATCGTTTGAAAGCTCACTGAGCGGTACGATGCCTGTCTGTTTTCTGCCAACGTCTACACGAACCTCTGTAGGTGTCACACCAACAACTACACCACGTACCCTTCCGTTTGTATTATAATTTTTGAATGACTCCTCAAGGAGCTCTTCAAAGTTTTCAGCTTTGCTTTCTTCTGTGTTTTTGATTTCTTCTGACATGGTAGCAAGTACCTCCTTTATTATGCTTGCCGGCGTCGATGCCCCGGCCGTAATGCCTATCCGTTCGGCGCTCCTGTAGCTTTCGGGCTGCAGTTCCTCGCAGGACTCAATCAAATAAGTTTGTTCGCAGCAACTCTTGCATATGCGATAAAGTTTATTAGTATTGGAACTGTGTCGTCCGCCTATCACTATCATAACATCGGACTGCTTTGCCAGCTCTTCCGCTTCGGTCTGCCTATCAGATGTGGCACTACATATTGTATCAAATATTTTACCATTTGTACATACTTTTTGCAACATTTTTAAAGAATTTTTCCATTCTTTTATGTCAAATGTTGTCTGTGCAACCAAACAAAGGGGTTTATTTTTCCAATCGGGAAATTTATCTAACAAAATTGCTAATTCTTGGCAATTTTTAAAAGTGTGATATTCTCCGTTTAAGTGACCGATTATCCCCTGGATCTCGGGGTGTGTTTCATCACCGGCGATAAGAATAATCTCTCCTTTGGAAGAATGTTCGGCAACAATCTTATGTATTTTTTTTACAAACGGACAGGTTGCGTCCTTATACGAAAGACCGCATTTTTCTATCCTGTTCATAACGTCAAGTGTAACTCCGTGAGAACGTATGACAACAGTGGTGTCGCTGTCAGCATCCTCAGGGCAATCGGCAATTTTCACACCCTGTTTTGCAAGCTTCCCGACCATCTGAGGGTTATGTATTATAGGGCCGAGAGTTGTCACTTTGCTTCCGCTTTCGATCAGCTTCTCTACAATATCTATTGCACGGCTCACACCAAAGCAAAATCCTGCCGTCTTTGCTACTGTGATCATTTTTCATCGACCTCCGGTGCTTTAAGTCTTGCCTGCATATCACGTTCTCTGAGTGCAGCGATCTGACCCATGATTTTTTTTGTTGCATTTCTGTAGCCTTCACCGCTTCCGCTGCCAAGTCCGAGCTGATCACAGCTGATAGGCTCGCCCCATGATATGGTTACCTTTTGAAATATTCTGACTTTCTTATTTTTTGGAGTTATGCAGACAGGTATAACAGGAACATTAACCTTTTCAGCGATCATAGCTGCGCCTGCTTTCGGACGGAGAAATTCGCCTGTTTTGGAACGAGTACCTTCAATGAATATACCGAGTACTTTTCCCTCTTCTATGAGAGTTTCGGCATTATTGATAGCCTTACCGTCACCCTTTCCCCTGTCAACAGGGAAAGCTCCCAGTTTCCGTATAAGCCAACCAAAAAATTTATTTTTGAAAAGCTCCTTCTTAGCCATATAGAAGATCTGTCTTTTTTGGGTTATTCCCAGAAATACAGGGTCGAAGTTGGAAAGATGATTTGAACAGACTATATATCCGCCCTTTTTAGGAATATTGTTTTTCCCTTTTACTTCGTAGAAAAAAAGCAATTTCATTAACGGGATAAGAATTGCTCTGCCTATTGCATATAACGGCATCATTTTCCGCTCATCCCCTCTCTGATACATTTCATTACAGCCTCGACAGACTCTTCAAGAGTAAGCTGTGTCGTATCTATTATGTGAGCGTCCTCTGCTGCTCTAAGCGGTGCAGTCTTTCTGTGAGTATCCTGATAGTCCCGCTTTATTATATCATTCAGTATAGCTTCCCTGTCCACAGACTCACCTTTTTCACGAAGCTGAAGTGTACGTCTGTCTGCTCTCGACTCAGGTGATGCAGTGAGAAAGATCTTTACCTGCGCCCCCGGCAGAACAACGGTCCCTATATCCCTGCCGTCCATTATGATATCATTTGTTCTTGAAAAGCCTCTTTGCAGTTCTAAAAGAAACATTCTTACCTCAGGTATTTTTGAAACAACAGACGCTGCCATAGAAACATCCTCTGTCCGTATTTTTTCGGATACATCTTCTCCGTCAAGCAGTACCCGCTGCTCGCCGTCAATGTATACAAGCTCTACACTTATCTCTCCGATAAGTACGGTTATCTCATCTTTATCATCTGTAGATATACCTTTTCGTAAGCACGCAAGCCCCACTGCGCGATACAAGGCTCCCGTATCAACATATATGAAGCCCAGTTTTTTTGCCGCAGTTTTTGCAATTGTGCTCTTGCCTGCCCCTGCAGGACCGTCAATAGCCACTGAAAACATATTACCCCTCCTGACATATATTATTATACCAGATTCTTTCTCAAAAAACAACCCCGGCGACCGGCGAGCCGCCGCCAGCGTGACGCTGGACCCTAAACGCGGGTATCGCTCCGCTTCGCATCCGCTCTGAACTCGCCGTTCAAGCTTCACTGCCCGCGT
>CACWRT010000001.1 GCA_902763365.1 uncultured Ruminococcus sp. | reverse complement strand
CCTTGTCTCGGCGGACATATGGGTATTCTCGCAAAGGGTGAAAAGGCTGTTTCTACCACAAACAGAAACTTTGTCGGCAGAATGGGTCATGTTGAATCCGAGGTTTATCTTGCGAGCCCTGCTGTTGCTGCTGCAAGCGCAGTTACAGGATATATAACAGATCCTGCGAAAGTATAAAGGAGGATGGAAAATGAAAGCTCATGGTATAGTTCATAAGTACGGGGATAATGTTGATACAGATGTTATTATCCCGGCAAGATACCTTAATACAAGCTCACACAAAGAGCTTGCATCACACTGTATGGAAGATATTGACGCTTCCTTTACCAAAAATGTCAAGGAAGGAGATATCATGGTTGCTGAGAAAAACTTCGGCTGCGGCTCGTCAAGAGAACACGCACCTATTGCTATCAAGGCTTCCGGCATCAGCTGTGTTATCGCTTCTACTTTTGCTCGTATTTTCTACCGCAATTCCATTAATATCGGTCTGCCTATTCTTGAATGTGACACCGCCGCTAAGGAAATTAAAGCAGGCGACGATGTTGAAGTTGATTTTGATACAGGCGTTATTACCGACCACACAACAGGCAAAACCTATCAGGCAGAGCCCTTCCCGCCCTTCATTCAGGGTATTATTAAAGACGGCGGCCTTATCAATCATGTGACGAAATAAAAGCTCAGAGCTAAGAGCTCAGGGCTCAGAGCGTTGAAGCTGTCAATTTCGACTGTATATGTTATTATTTTCCGCAGGGGTATTCTCTGCGGAATTTTTTTAGAATAAATAATTTATATGTTTTGAACTTATAAGCTTTTTGAGATAAAAAAGCACTCCCCCGAAACGATTTCTTACGTTTCGGGGGGGCTTTGATTTTATGACTTGAGGGGAAACTTATTCTTCTACAAACTTGATTCCATTATCTTTGGCAAACTTTTCAGCTTCACTGCCTTGTTTGCCGTAGATAGTTACTTTATCTTTATCAAACATACCGTAAAATTCTTCAATCACTTCAACACTTTCCGGAATATGAATTTTGACATCCTCTGTATTTAGAAAAGCATTTTTTGAAATCTTTAATACCGTCAAATTATTAATTATTTAAAAAATCAATCTCTGCCAACAATATACGACTCACCTTAACGATTGCTGTTGGTTGCTTAGATCAGATAATACTTATGTGCATATGCGTAATGGTACATTTTTTCTTAAAAAATCCCGATATAAATAATATTCTAAAATAATAATATACTTATTATAGTAAAATCCACTTATAATAGGATGATTTCAGTATAAATGCTATTCGTAATGCCAAAAATACAGCCGCCACACGGGGTTGTTATTTTTCAACTCACAAGCATAACCTTTCAATAGAAACCTTTTATCGAACAAATAATTAATAATCTCTTTTAACATATTAAAATTCATCAGTTGTTCAATAATTATAATTGATTTTTTCATATGCTCGTAATATTCCCGTTTATAATCATATATAAAGTACATTTTATTGCTCTTATATTTTTCAGATACATTGCTTCCCATCATAAACAAACGATATCCGTTATCACATGACTGATCAAAAAGCCTTTTCGAAAACTCATTTTCAAAACAACCCAATGTGTACTTTATGTATTTTATAACATCTTCCCTCTTACTAATTAATGATTCAAAACGTTTTTTCCATGTATACTGTCTGTTATCATCATTAAGAGTATAATAAAACTTTTCTTCAATAATAGTCTGTACGTCATCTATAATAAACCCTTTTTGAATATAAGGATCCCTCTTTTTACAAAATACTTTTTTTATTATCTCTCTTTCTTCTGAATTTATAAATTCATCAGGTTTGTATACTTCAAAAGAAACAGAATAAATATTCTTTTCTTCCCTTTTACTTCTGAATGAGTAATCAAAAAATGTAAGATACGAATATTTTTTTTCTATGCTTCGATAGAATTCACGTACACATTCAGGAATTTCTGTCAACTCTGAATTATTATTTTTATTTATTCTATATAGCTTATAATCAGTAAATATGTTATCTTCAACAGTAATTCCTATATATTCCAGAGAATTATCGCCACATACGGAATATCGTATTATGTCTCTATTAATGTTACTGATAAGTTCTTCCGCATTTATCATTTTGTAAACCCGAATTGATATAATAAGGCATAACTTTTGTATTCATTCTCTGCTTCTTCATCTGCATACGAAATCATAAATTCAATCCATTTTTTTCCCCTTACATCTACAGAAATCTCTTGAGGGGCTGTGGTTCGGTTATACTTTCCCGAATAAACTTCTTTATCATCACAAAGAATCTTTACATAAAAATCTCCTATTTCGGAATCGTTGCTTACGGCAATAATGCCATCAAGCTTTGTGTATTGCGAATTAAGATACACTTTAGCATAACCTCTATGAGCATCTTCCCAACCCTCTCTGTACAAACTCATCTTATAAAGGTTTCCAGCTTCATACTTATTTCCAACCACATCTTCATAATCTGACTTATGATCCTCGAGATGTTCAAAATCCTCAGATTCTGATATTTTCATTTCATTCAAAAGTACAGGCTTCAAGGGTTCAAGTTCTTCAAGCCTTTGGTTTAATTCTTCATCGTCAGGCATTACTTCCAAAGCATTTTTACATATACTGTAAGCTTCACCGTATTTCTTATTTTTCGTATTTTCATCAATAAGCGGTAATATTTTTTCCAGATAAGATTTTTCTGTACTCTTCTGAAGCTTATTAAGTTTATTGTTTTTCGGATAGCTTTCAGATAACTTATTGATTTCGGTCAGCGCGCCGAAGTAGTCGCCTATTTTTATTAAATTATTTGTATTAACAAGTTCTACATCCAATTTTAAATCGGTATATTCATCTATTTTCTTTTGTATCTCAGAGCTATCTTCAAACTCCTGAACATGAGATTGCAGATATGATATTGCTGAATCATAATCATTAGATTTGGCTTTAGCATCTGCTTCCGAAATATAAGATTTTATTAAAGCCGCATTACAATCTGCTATCTTTTGCTGAGCGTTTTTATAATTATCATCTTTTTCAATAACATTATTGTAGTACTCCTTAGCGCTGACATATTGTTTATCATTATATGCGCTTTCTCCGCTCTTATAGTATTCAGCTGAATGTATGAGCTTAATAGTTTCTGTAATCTTGTTATTAACCGTTGAATCAGAAATAGCAGATATTGTATCAAGATTTGATATCGCTGTATCAGAAGTTTGTTTTCCGGCTTTATACGATTTATATATATCGTCAACGGTTTCACTCAGTATTTTTTTAGTATCTTCTTCTCCGATATCATCCTTATTATTTTTATAATACTGTATTGCCTCATAATAATTACCTTGTTTAAGCAATCCGCTGAACTCATCTGATTTTTTATTACAGCCGTACAGTGTACCGGTCAGCGATATTAATAATGATATACATAAAATTTTAACTATTTTTCTAGACTTCATATTTATACTCCTTTAATCATTTTCTCATCACGGTTTTTCACTCATAGAATTTTTTGGTATATTATTCATTACTGCAGTTCCCTGCTGTTGAAGTGTTGTGTCTGATACATCTTGTTCCCTCCGGCATGTTAAAATGTCAAAACCAAAAATCTGGATAAGCATTACCAAAGATAATATCATGAATAAAACTATTGCAATACCGGGTTCTATAATCCAACTGCTTCCACAAAAGACCTGCGAAAAGTAATAGTACAACTGTAATATTCCCAACTGAATTACCATATCAAAATAAAATGTTTTTCTCGGATCACGTACTATAATATTCATAAGAAAACCGCCAATCACTCCGGCAAGCATTATGATAAACATGGTTTTATCCGAAGCTATGTCAGAAATCTGAAAAATATTGTACGAATCCCGACCATAAAGAGACAGTACATACGGAGATAAAGATTTTGCCCGTTCTTGATTGATAACAACTAACGGGAAGAATAAAGATATAAACTCCATTATATATATTACTGCCCTTACTATGTAACAATCCTTTTCTGCTCTACGTACTGCTCCTAAAGGATTTTCTGATGAATAATTACAATAACCCTCTTTAAGAAGTCCTAAAATTATTAATATTTGCGCAGCTGCACCCGTTATTCCATAAGTAACTAAACTGAGCGCAGATAAAATTATTATAACGACCTTTCTTTTTAAATTTAATCTCACAGCCATTACAATAGGACACACAGCTATAAAAATATAGTAGATAATTACTTCAAGATAAATAAAAAAATCCATATAAAACCTCCTGCATTTTCATATACATAAACTAAGCGCACTGTAATATAATACTATACAAACAATGTGTACTAAAATATTACTATAGTAAAGATTATACAGTATATTTTTACTATTGTCAAGCCTCAATAGTAAAAATATAGTAAAATCCATATAAAAAAGGGGATTATTAGTATGAATAGAATAAGAGATCTCAGGGAAGATATGGATCTGCGGCAGATTGATGTTGCAAAAGCGACCGGGATAGATCAGAAAACGCTGTCGAACTATGAAACAGGAAGAACTAATCCCGACAGCTATGCACTGATAAAATTAGCTGATTTTTTTGGTGTTACTATTGACTATCTTGTGGGAAGAAGCAATAATAATTTTTTCCACAAAGAAGAGATCAAAAAGAAAATTGATGATATGCAGAAAGACTTAAACGACCTGAAAATGATCTTATAGCTGCTTTTCCTTTTGCAAAACAAATCCCCCGCACAGACCGCTGTATGCAGTCCATGCGAGGGATTTAATTTATTATTTGATTGTACTAAAAAACAAGAATCAGGATATAAAGTATAGTGCGCCGCGATCTCAGCCCTGAGCCCTGAGCTCTGAGCAAATTACATCCGTATGCATACCACGGGAGCCTTTTACGAGGACGGTACAGCCCTTTGTAAGCTTTGTTTTGAGAATGTCAAAAGCTTCGTCATTACTTGCGGCAGTACTTACATCATTGCAGCCGTTTTCCTCTGCGCCCCTTGCAGTATTCTCCGAAAGTCTGCCTATGGCAATAAGACAATCCACACCGATCTGCGCAAGGTGCTGACCGACACTGTAATGAAGCTGAGCAGACTGCTCGCCAAGCTCAAGCATATCTGCAAGCACAGCTATACTCCTGCCCTTTGAGATACTTTTGAGCACATCAAGAGAAACCTTAGTTGCTTCGGGACTTGCATTATAACTGTCATCTATAAGAGTAATGTCCTCAAGCTGAGTGATCTGCTGACGCATCGGCGCATTTTTATATGTGGAGAGTCCTGCCTGTATATCTGCGTCTGATATACCAAGCTGTCTTGCAATTGCAACAGCCGCCAACGCATTGCACACGTTATGGACTCCAAGGGCGGGTATCCTGAAAACAGTTTCCCTTCCGTCATTTACACAAGTAAATACCGTTCCCAAGCCTTCGGCTGTAATATCTTTCGCATAGTAGTCATTATCCTCACCTATGCCGAATGTTACGGTACTGAACGGCAGTGTACCCTTCAGCTCACGAAGAAGCTCATCATCACCGTTAAGATATAACACACCGTTTTCATCAAAATGGTTCGTTATTTTCAGCTTCTCGCTGCGGGTATTTTCACGGGCTTTGAAATTCTCAATATGAGCGTTGCCAATATTTGTCATTACCGCAATGTCCGGACATGATACATCACATAGTCTGTCCATTTCTCCGAACTCCGATACTCCCATCTCAATAACCGCAGCCTGATGTTCAGGCAATATATCGAACAATGTCAGCGGCATACCTATCTGACTGTTTTTGTTGCCGCTGGTTTTCATGATATTCAGCCCTGCGGAAAGCGCAGCTGCTATCATTTCTTTAGTGCTTGTTTTTCCGACGCTGCCTGTTACACCGATGAGATCAAGCTTCGGAAATCTACTTCTGTAATATGCAGCAGCTTTCTGCAAAGCTGCCCTTGTATCATCGACCCTTATAAACGGCTTATCTGCCCCCTCAGGCGCGTCATATTCGGTAAATACGGCAGCTGCGCCGCTTTCAAAGCACTGCTGTATAAACTTGTGTCCGTCTACCCTTTCACCCTTTATAGGGACAAATAGCGAGCCTTCTCCGACTTCACGGCTGTCATACTGAAAATTTGTTATTTCTGCTTTGGGATCGCCGCAAATCAGCTTACCGCCCACAGCACGGGCTATCTCTTCTACTGTCATTGACTGCATAAATATCCTGCTTTCTATTATTTAAAACCAATATACTAAAGAAAAAAGAAACGAAGACATTATTAATTATTTATTATTAATTGGATAACCTCTCGTTCGTCATAGTGAGTCTTTTTTCCGTTTTTATCCTGATAATCCTCATGACCCTTTCCGGCAAGGACAATTATATCTCCGTCCTGAGCATTTTCTATACAATAACGTATTGCATCCGTCCTGTCGGGGATGGTTACATATTTACCGTCAGTCTTTTTTATTCCTGTGATAATATCGGCTATAATGTCGTTAACATCCTCAAATCGGGAGTTATCTTCCGTTACTACCGAAAGGTCAGAAAGTCTTCCTGATATCTCGCCCATTTCAAAGCGTCTGTCACGGGGACGGTTGCCGCCTGCGCCGAAAAGTGTAACCAGTCTGTTGGGCTTGTATTCCCTGAGCGTAGTAAGAATATTTTCCATGCTGACCGCATTATGGGCATAATCTATCAGAAGTGTGTAATTACCGGGAACCTCTACGGACTCTACCCTGCCTTTTACCTTTACCTCATTTAGACCGTCATATACAGCCTGTGAAGGTATATCAAAGTGTCTGCAAACTGCCGCAGCAGCAAGCGCGTTGTGAACAGTGAACATTCCGGGAATAGCAACGTCAAGGGACATTTCCATTATTCCGTCAACATCAAAATGCACACCTAAGTATCCTGCCCTGGAAAGCAGCTTTGCGCCATATCCGTGAAGCTGCGCGCCTTCTTTACAGCCGTATGTTTCTACCGTGCGGCAGGTATGCCCCTCAAGCATCTTATCGGACATGGGGTCATCAATATTGGTAATACCTGTCGTACACTGGCGGAAAAGCCGTGATTTACATTCAAGATAGTCTTCCATCGTCGGATGCTCCACTCCGCCTATGTGGTCGTGTGAAAAGTTGGTAAAGATTCCGTAATCGAAAATAAATCCGTCTGTACGATGCCATTTTATTCCGAGAGAGGATGCTTCCATGACACAGCATTTACAGCCCTCATCTATCATATCCCTCATTGCCTTTTGTATTTCATAGGATTCGGGGGTAGTATTGGCTGTTTTGATATGTTTATCGCCGTAAATTATGCCGAGAGTACCGATAATGCCTGTTTTTATGCCGCCTTTTTCAAGTATAGAGCGTATCATGCAGGCAGTTGTTGTCTTGCCCTTTGTACCCGTTACTCCGATGGTTTTAAGAGTATCGGCAGGGTTGCCGAAGTATTCGGCTGACATAAACGCCAGCGCCTTTCTTGTATCGTCTACTTTAATGACGGCTGCGTTTTTTATTTTGATATCGTCACGGCTGACCACAACGGCCGCCGCACCGTTTTTCACTGCATCCTGAGCAAACTCATGACCGTCTGCTGCCGAACCTACAAGGCATACAAAGACACAGTTTTTTTCGACCTTTCGGGAATCGTAGATAACGTTTGATATTTCTGTATCGGTATCTCCCGATAGTATCTGATAGTTAATTCTGGTTAGAAGTTTTTCAAGTTTCAAGCTAAATACACCCTTTACTATATGCACGGATATCAATTTTGCCCGGGCAGCTATCCCGGGGGAAAACCTTTGTTTGAAAACAAAGGAGTCGGGATGCCCCGTCAGGCATAAAATACTGTTTTTGCCATTAAAACAGACTTATAGTACAAGGCTGCTTTATTAAGGGAGCGCAGGCTCTGCGCCCCGGACCCCTTTCCTAAAAACGAATTTTATATAATCTTTGAAAATTGATTTCCGTGTACTATATGAAGCAGGAGAGGCTAAGCCTCCTCCCCCCTCAATGCCAATGTTGTATACTCAAAAATTGGACAAAATTATAATAGACAACAGATATTTTTGCCTATTCTGTCATTACGAGCGTAAGCAAGGAATCTTTACCGCAAAATCAGATATTCCGAAAAAGATTTCTCGTCGCTTTGCGTCTCGAAATGACAATGGGATTTTATTAATGACGTTTACAATATTTATCATTAATTATCAGAACGAGTCTTTATCGTAAAGATACTGATAGAAGGCTGCATAGTCCTCACGCTTATCTGCCGTAAACTGTATTGCATCGCGGGGATGCTGGTTCAGACGACCCGTGAGAAGATAGGGTATATCATAGCCCCATACAACGCCCTCTGCCTTTAATTTATTGATATGCTGTTCTATGAATTTAAGAACGGGAGTAATATGATATTTCGGGTTTTTGAGGAAGCCTAAAAGAAGCTCTGTCGGGCAGTTTCCTGCGCCCCTGCCCATACTGCTTACTGTAGAGTCAAGGTAGCTTACGCCCATTGTCAGAGTTTCTATTGTGTTTGCGAAAGCAAGCTGCTGATTATTGTGCGCATGGATACCGATTTTTTTTCCGTATTTATCACCTATCTCGATGTATTTATCTGCAAGCCTTCTCATCTGCTCGGGATAAAGCGAACCATAGCTGTCAACAATGTATATTGTGTCAACACAGCTTCTTCCGATTAGCTCAAGAGCGTCACCCAGGTCGCTGTCGTTTGCTTTTGATACTGCCATAATATTAATGGTGGTTTCATAACCCTTGTTTTTACAGTATTCTACTATTTCAAGCGCAGAAGGTATGGTATGAAGGTATGTGGCAACTCTGACCATATCAATGGGGCTGTTTGCTTTATCGCTTATATCACGTCTGAAATTTGTACGTCCCACATCAGCCATTACGGAAATTTTGAGATCTGTTTCGTTATCACCCACTATGTCTATGATATCCTGATCATCACAGAATTTCCACTTTCCGAACTGACTTTCATCAAACATATCTCTGTCAGCTTTATAGCCGAACTCCATATAGTCTACGCCTGATTTTATATTAGTTTTGTAAAGGTCTTTTACAAATTCATCTGTAAATGCGAAACTGTTTACAAGTCCTCCGTCTCTGAGCGTACAGTCTACTACTTTTATATCTGGTCTGAACGATACCAGTTCACCTTTTTTTAACATTTTTATTCCTCCGATTGTTTATTTATCAATTAATATCAATATACACCATTATACACCATAACTTAATAAATTACAATATACTGAATCAGCAGAATATTCTTTTGAATGTCAGATAGTATTCGGAAGGCTTATCCGGATCACTCATAACTGCAAATCCCACCTTTTCAAAATCAAACATATGATCCAAACATCATTCTTCCAATCTGAAAGCATCTGCGCAGGCGTCGCTGGGCATACGCCAGTCGCCTCTGGGTGAAAGAGTAACTGTACCGACCTTCGGACCATCGGGCAAACATGAGCGTTTGAACTGTTGGGAGAAGAAGCGTCTGATAAATGTGTTAAGCCATTTTTTAATGGTTTCGTCGTCATATTCGCCGTTGAAAGCAATTTTTGCCAAACGTAATATTTTTTCCGCTGTAAATCCGAAACGTACTGTATAGTACAGGAAAAAGTCATGAAGCTCATACGGACCAACAAGATCTTCCGTTTTTTGAGAAATTTCCCCGTCCTTCGGCGGCAGAAGCTCGGGACTTACAGGTGTATCGAGTATATCAAGCAGCGCAGCTTTCAGGCTGCCTTCACTGTGATCGGCTTCAAAAGCTGTAAGGTGACGCACAAGGGTTTTAGGTATTGACGCATTCACCGCATACATGGACATATGATCGCCGTTATATGTTGCCCAGCCTAAAGCCAGTTCAGAAAGGTCACCTGTACCTATAACAAAACCTCCGTTTTTATTGGCAATATCCATAAGCACCTGTGTACGCTCTCTTGCCTGACCGTTCTCATATGTCACATCAAAACATTCGGGGCTTTGCCCTATATCTTCAAAATGCTGCGTTACCGACTTGCTTATGTTGATATCCATAAAGCTGACTCCGTAATTTTCAGCAAGTATTTCCGCATTGCTTTTGGTTCTCTTCGTTGTACCAAAGCACGGCATTGTTACAGCAATTATATCCTTCCTGTCACGTCCCAGCATATCCATAGCGTGAACTGCAACTATCAGCGCAAGCGTAGAATCCAGTCCTCCCGAAAGCCCTAATACAACAGATTTCACATTCGTATGTTCTATCCTCTTTGCAAGTCCCGACGCCTGAATTGTCAGTATTTCCTCGCAGCGTTCGTCAAGATTTGCTTTATTTGCGGGAACGAACGGAGTCTTGCTTATATATCTGTCAAGCTCAAGATTTTTCAGTCTCAGATCAAAGCACTGCGTTAATATTATATCATTATCCGATATGGTATAAGTATTTGCCCGTCTGCGCTCATGCTCAAGCTTCTGCAAATCTATATCCGCATAGATTATTCCGGTCGTAAATCTTTTTGACTCAGCAAGCATTGCGCCGTTTTCACAGATCATATCATGACCGGAGAAAACAAGATCCTGAGTGCTTTCTCCCTGACCGGCACTGGAATATATATATGCCGAAACCAGCCTTGCGGAAGTCGATTTGACAAGCATACGTCTGTAATCTGCCTTGCCTATGACTTCATCGCTTGCGGAAAGGTTGGCAATTATCATTGCGCCGTTCTGTGCAAGCTTTGTTGAAGGCGGATCGGGTGTCCAGAGATCCTCGCATATTTCTACTCCAAAGGTAAATTCAGGCATACTCTCACACGTAAAAAGCATAGGCTGTCCCATATCAACAAAATACTTTCCTGCAAGCGAGATCTCTTTTGATCTTATTTCCTTGTTTGCAGAGGTAAAATGGCGAAGCTCATAAAACTCTGAATAATTGGGTATATAAGTCTTGGCGGGCAGTCCCAGAAGCTCGCCCTTACATATTACAGCCGCACAATTATAAAGCTTTCCCAGTTCAGTAACAGGTAAACCAACGATTATTACAGCCTCAAGCTGCTTTGTTTCCTCAATTATCCTTGCAAGCGCCTTTTCGGCTGCTTTCAGCAGGCTGCGCTGTAAAAACAGATCCTGACAGGTATATCCCGTTATGCACAGCTCGGGAAAAACTATCATTGATGCGCCCCTTCCGGCTGCCTCCTTCGCCTGAGCTATTATTGCAGATGCGTTATATTCACAATCAGCTACCCTTATCTTAGGCGTTGCGCTTGCAACACGCAGAAAACCGTCTTTCATAGTTCATCTTCTCCTTTATTACAATTTGTATATTTTACGAAATTGTTACTTTAAGTATATTACCGGACTTTTTATAATGTCCCGATCTTCCATTAAGAGGACATTATATTTATACATCTTTTTCAAGCCTTCGCGATGCTTTTTTAAGCCGATAGTTATAGACCGCTATGCGATGGATCGAACGGCTTCTTTCGGGGATATTACTTCCCTCAAGAAGAGCGCTTCTTTCATAAGAGTCGGCATATGAGGTAGCAAGACCGATCATCAGCCAGAAAATAACCACGCGATAAGCTATGTCCACAAGCAAAGCGACTTCCACCGTTGAGTATACAACATAACCCGTACAGAACGCGGTAAGAAACATTAGAACTCTGCCGTCCCGTCTGTTTTCGCCGCGGTATCTGAAAACAGCCTTTAGCATTGTCTTTGCCACAGATACTGCAAGAACCATAAATAAAAACAATCCTACAGCGCCGTAGCTTACTGCAATAGTAATAAGCCCGTTATGAAAATCCTCATATTTCAGTCCGCCTATATATTTGACCCCATAATCAACGATATTTGCCTTACCAATACCAAGTATAGGAAATTCCTGGAACAGCATCATGGACTGACGCCATATTGTAAAACGGCCGCTGTCTATGTTTGTATTCTGATGTCCGAAGCCGGAATTTTTCGGACGGTTATCGGGTTTTATCACAACATTACCATTAGGCTTTGTAGTAACACCTGTTGAAATGCTTACATTTGGTGAAACGGAACTGAGTATTTTCGACACACCCTGCTGAACAAGTGTTCTTGTAGAAACCAGAACGGCACAGATTATTACAGCCGCAAGCAAAAAGGCTATAATGCGGAATATGAAAGATACTACACCTGTTTTATATCCCTTGAATATAACATAGAATGAAATAAAGCATAAATAAATGATAAGCATCAGCAGCGATGCATTGGAATCAGTTATATAAAGTGATAACAGATTGATAATGCCGCAGACAATATATAGTACTCTCCATTTTGCATTAAGCTTCCCCGACGATCTTTTCATCATCCACAGAAGGTTGCAGGCAATAAGTGACATCAGCGCATAGAATGCGGTAACATTTGCATTGAAAAGTATACCGACAAAGCGGCTTTCATATATCGCGAAAGCATCCCCGCCGTAGCTGAAGCCTTTAGGATAGATAAAAAGCAGTACAAGTCCTGCTGTCATCATAACTGTAGTTGCTATATTTACAAAGTCCAGAAGTATACAGACCTCCGAAATACATTTTCTTCTGCTGCGTCCTGCGTGTATGCCGTAGAAATGGAAAAAACATACACCCATGAAACAGACATAATAGAAATTTACAAAGAAATTACTTTTCGCATGGATTATGATCGTAAGAAATGCAAATGAAAGAAAGAGTATTATAAGTTCTCTGCTGCGAACCCTCATTATCATACCCTGATACAGCATACGATAGATAAATAATCCGGCGCCCCAGATCATAAGTATGCCCGCTATCACATAAAACCAGATACGAATAACATTCAATGATGCAAAAAGCAAAGCTCCCGTAAATGCAAGTCTGAAATTAGAATCCTCTTTCAAAAATCCCATGACAGATGATCTTATATTTTTGTTATTTTCCTGTTTCATAATGATCCGCCCGCCTTTGCGCAAATTCTGCTCTCCGGAAACAAATGCAATAAACCCCGATTATTATAACCGATCACTATTCACTGAATGTAGCAAGGGTTTCCGTTTTAGCATTTCCGTCACTATCATTAACAGTTACATAGAACGTATACTTTCCTGTTTCAGTCAGTCTGTATGCATACTTCTTTCCCTTGGTACTTTTTCTCAGTGTTATCCTTTCACTGCTGCCGGGAGAAGTCATCTCTATACTATAGCTGTAATCTCCCGCTCCGCCTGAGGCTGACAGGTTTATAACCGCTTCTTCTCCCGAATTGGTTTGTTTCGCCATTGATGAAAGGTTTTTAAGCGGCTTTGTAGTCACTTTAAAGGAAATATTTTTTGTACTGACACTTCCCGATGAATCCTTTACATCTGTTTTAAATGTATAGTTACCGAACTCTGCCGGCGACAAAACAAATGACGTATTAGCGGAATAATTTTTTATTACAGTGTAATTATTACTTCCCGGGAATTTAATTCTCACCCTGTAGTGATAACCGCTTGTTCCCCCTTTAGCAGAAAGGGAAAGGGTTATATTTTCTCCTGATTTCAACGAGCTTTTATCAGCCGAACTTGTATTGACAAGCTCATCGGCAGTTACGGAAAAGCTGAAAACCTTTTCAGCGATCCTGCCGCTGCTGTCCCGGGCACTGACTTTGAATTTGTATGTACCCCTGACCCAGGGTTTATAGCTGCAATATTTTGAATCGCTGTATTTCTGAACTACAGCGTAGTTTTTCTCGTTTGGTTTAAGTACGGAAAATTCATACCTGACATTTCCGCTGCCGCCGGCAGTACTTGCTGTGATATTCACTTTTTCTCCGAATTTATAATCGGTCTTTGTCAAGACGGTGCGGTTTTCAAAATTTACCGTTAATTCGGCAGGCGCGCTGTATGCTGCCGTAAGTGTCCTTGCAATTTCGGCTTTTGTTATTTTCAGATTCCAGCGTATTTTACAGTCGGTGTAATTTCCGTTACATTCGCCGTATGTAACAATGCTGCCGTCAACTCCTGTAACAAAAATGGAATGACTGTTGTTTTTGAATCTTATTGCATCACCTGCTTTCAGCTTTGCAAGTGTAGTTCTCGGCCAATCGGTATACCTCTGCGATCCGTAGCAAAGATTTGCAAGCTTGTTTACAAATCCCCAGCACTGTATCTGATTAAAGTAGTTGCAAGTACCGTTGGTATGATAATACCCGCCGTACACGGAATGGTGACATGGTTTGTCAGTATATCCGTCTGCGTTATTACCGTTCATCCCCACATGATTCCAGTATTTTCCGTCAGGATATTTTTTCATAAGATAGTTAAGATCCACTCTTGACGCTGCCTGAACCTCAACAGACGGTGTGTATTCTGTGGGTGCAGCTGTATAAAATGCTGCTGCAAGCATTACAGAACATATTATAGCTGATATTCTTGATAATATCCTCATTTTCATTCTCCTTTATTTCTGTTATGCCCTGCAATGTATAATTAATCCGAAAGTACGATATCCTTCCAAAAGGTCATCTTACTTTCGGATCGTTAAGAGCAGTTTTATCAGAATCCTACCATATTTGCGGCAATAGTTATCTCGCTTACCTTTCCGCCTTCAAGGAAGAAATCTAAGCTGTACTTGCCGTTATCCACAACATAAGTACAGATCATATCATCCTTATTTGTAGGTGTACCGTAAGCCGCTTCTATATCCTCTATACTGCTGCCGCATATAATACCCTTTGAAGTGGATATTCCTGCGCCTGTGATATGTATATAGTATATCTTCTCAGTACCGTCGTTCAAGGTCTGTATTTCGTAACCGTTATAGTGATAGAGTTTATCGTCATCCTTTGACTCACCAAGGCAGCTCGGAAGTGACTCTACGCTTGACGGTTCTCCGAAAACGGAAGCTGCTCCGCCCATTGCTGTCATAAGAGTTACTGTTCTATTGTTCAATGTTACTGCAAGGTCGCCTGCGTTTATACTTCCTGTTATAACAGGCGGCGCCTCCTGAGTCTGAGAAGGCTGTGTTTCCTGAGGCTGCGGCTGCGGCTGCTGCTGCGGCTGTGTCTGCTGCTCCTGGGGCTGAACCACCTGCTGCTGAACTATCACCTGCTGAGTCGGCTGTGATGAAGCTGTCTGAGCTTTTGACTCCTGCTGCGGCTTGCTGCTTTCTTGTTTACTGCTTTCTTGTTTACTGCTTTCCTGAACGCTGCTTTCAGACTCGCCGGACTGCTGACTGCTTTCAGTCTTGCTGCTTTCTTCGGCTGAGGACTCTGCTGTGCTGCTCTCATCCGAGGAGCTTTCCTGTTCAGACACTACACTTTCTTCAATTGAGATCTGTCCCTTTGACTCTTCTGCCTGAGTATTCTCCTGTGAACATCCTGCAAAAGCCGCTGTCATGCAGGCAAGTACTGCGATAGCGATAAACTTCTTCATATTTTTTCGTCCTTTCTTTTTATCCGCATATTACGGAGATCTTTAATGTATCAGCTTTGTCTCCCAGCGATGGTATCAGGGCAGAAAAACCGTAATCGGATTTTTCTTCTTTGTCCAACAGCAGGGTTTCGCATATCGGAAAAGCTTCATAAAAGCTGTCCTTACCGTCTTCGGTAATTTTTATATATATTCTTGACTGTGTCCCGACTTTATCAGGGTCAAGAAGACCATAGACCTTTAATGCGCCGTTATCGTTTTTTGTATTTATTATCTCGGCTGCGTCAGATTTTAAACCGTCCGTTTCAGGAGCGTCACATCCGGGTGCGTAAAGAAGCGGTACAGTATCGGTAATACTGTCAAGCTTACGCTCAACCATTTCGTATATAACATCCGTATAGCTTCCTGCCGTATCTTTAAGGTCAAAGCCCCTTGATCTGGTAATAGCTGCGAAGCGATAATTTCCTATGACAAACGGCAGCATAGCCCTGCCGAAGGAATCTCTTGAAAAATACAGCGAGCCTCTGCCTTTCGGATTCATTGTACGGATGTTTGTATCATTTTCTTCCTTATCGCTCATCAGGTCTTTAAGCAGCTCATCATTTGTCTGATTTGTCCTCGGCTGCATAAAACGTACTCCCGACATATCAATGTCGAAATAATACTGACTGCAAACTGCGGGAGAGGTCGGATAAAGCATCTTTCCTATATCTCCTTCCCAGTCATTCCTTACAGTAAAGCTGACGCCGGAAAACGTTTCATGAGGTGAACCCGCAGCATTCATTACAGCATTATATCCGTACAATGCTCCGAGACCGTTCCAGTGGGTATCGGTTTTCAGATAGACCTGATTGCCTGCTTTTTTCTGTCTGAGCATTTCATCCTTCATACTGACATAATTTATTTTATCATCTTTAAGATATTTTTCAAGTACTGTCAGTGTATTTTTTTCGTTTTTTATAAATCCTGACGGCATATATTCGGGATAGATCTGATTTTTGTCTGCCGCGATCATGAACACAAAATTTGCTCCCTGTGATGTTATGCTTTTCTGCATTATCCTGACAGTTTCCGAAATATTATGCACTGATCTTTCGCTTTTCATAACACCGCTGTATTCATCGACGCTTTCTCCCGTAAAGAGCCATCCGTCTTTTCCTGTTATGACATTATTGCTTTCCTTACCTAAAAGGCCCGAAGCAATTTTGTTCTGCGCCGTTATTATCTGCGGACGGAATGGTATGGATTTTGTGAAATAGTCATCAAACTCGCTGCCGATATTTCCGTTTACTTTGCCGTCCTTTATAAGCTCAGGCGCTGCGGCAGCGTCCTCTTTTCCAAGGGACGAATCTGACGGAGATATCAGCGATGCCCCAAGGGGTACACAGCAGGCCGCCATAAAAACTGCGATATATATTATTGCTACAGGTTTTTTCATTATGACACCCCCCTCAGAAACGGAAATATATAAACGGATTATAGCTTGCTGTAAACAGATTCATTACGCACAAAGCAAACAGACCAAGCGTTACGGCAGATCCGATATACTCACTGAGCTCTGCCTTTCCCTTACTTTGCAAAGCATTGCTGATGCGTCTTATCACGTCTGTTGAAAATATCACGGCAAAAACAAGTGTGATGACCGCATAGGGCGTAAACGCAAGAGAATATACGCTGCCTGAAAAAACAGCCTCTGCGCCGAAGCCGGTGAACATTCTCCCGATATATGCGCCGGCAGCGCCTATACTGTCGGCACGGAAGAAAATAAATGCAAACATTGCCACAAGTATTACATATATATGCGATATTATTTTCACAAGTATGTTCTTTTCGGGCTTAACCTTAACAAAAAAGATAATACCGTACTGTTCAAGCAGAAGGAACATTCCGTGCATAAGTCCCCATACAATAAATGTCAGATTAGCCCCGTGCCATAATCCAGTCAGGAAAAATACTATACACTTATTTATACCTGTTCTGAGCTTCCCTTTGCGGTTGCCCCCGAGAGGGATATAGACGTACTCTTTGAACCATGTGGAAACCGAGATATTCCATTTTCTCCAGAAATCCTGCATTGAATCAGCTGCAAGCGGATAGTTGAAATTCTCCTTGAATTCAAACCCGAACATTTTTCCAAGTCCTATAGCCATATCGCTGTATCCGCTGAAATCAAAGAAGATCTGAAACGTATATGCCGCCGCGCCTATCCACAGCGCACCTGCGCCCATATTGTTTACATCCGAATTAAACGCTGCGTCTGCGATCTGACCCATTGTATTTGCAATCAGCATCTTCTTTGCAAGACCGTATATAAAGCGTCTTATGCCCAGAGTTGTTTTTTCCAAAGTTATACTGCGTTTTTTTATCTGATCCGCAAGGTCGGAAAATTTAACTATAGGTCCCGCAATAAGCTGCGGAAATAAAGATATGTACAGAAAAATATTCAGTATATTTTTTTCTTTCAGCTTTGGTTCTTTATAAACATCTATAACATAAGACATTGCCTGAAATGTAAAAAAGGATATTCCCACAGGCAGAGTTATCTGCGGTACGGGTATCCCGGCTCCGGTAATATCATTCACCAGACTTACGCTGAAGCTCAGATACTTGAAAACATAAAGCATAAGCAAATTAAATATTACAGAGAGTATAAGAAGCGGCTTTTTATACTTTCCGTCCATTCCCAATCCAAAAAAGTAATTGACTATAATAGACGCTATCATCAGAAAAACCGCCATAGGTTCTCCGTAGGCATAAAAAAACAGGCTGGCTATTATCAGAATTATATTTCTGACAGCAGTAGGCTTACATATCAGGTACAGCAGATATGTAACAGGTAAGAAAATAAACAAAAATACAGTAGAACTAAAAACCATAACTTCTCCTTTGAAAATATATTCCGCTGACAAGTGAAAAATATAACATTACATATATTTTATCATTATTCGATAAAAAAGTAAATAACATATCAACATTATTCATAAAAATCAATTTTCAGCAGGATAAATCCTTTTCTATAGTTAATGACAAATGTTTTTGCCCGTACTATCATCCCGAACGCAATCGACGGATCTTCTTGAAATTATTCGTCATTGCAGTCTTCAAAATGTCAAGCTCCATAATGAATGACTTTTGGTATAAAAAATGCACCGCCGAAGCGATGCGCTTTTTATGGCCTGAACATTTTTGTTAACGTAAACTATTACATATAAAACTCCTTGTACCATCTTGCAAACCGCCTGAGACCATCTCTCAGCGGAGTGTCGGGACTGAAACCGTAATCCCTTTCGAGCGCCTGTGTATCTGCATATGTAACAGGCACATCACCCGGCTGCATCGGAACAAGCTCCTTATGCGATTCAAAATCATAGTCCTTCGGAAGAACGCCTGCATCGGTCAGTTCCTCTTGCAGTATAGTTACAAAATCAAGCAAATTCTCCGGAGAATGGTTTCCGATATTATATACAGCATAAGGCGGTATCGGCAGTCCGTCATCACCGTTTTTCTTTTCAGGCGCTCCCTGCATGACTCTGACTACACCTTCAACTATGTCATCTATGTAGGTAAAATCTCTTTTACAATTGCCGTAATTGAAGATCTGTATTTTTTCTCCCCTGACGAGCTTATCAGTAAACCCGAAATATGCCATATCAGGTCTGCCCGCAGGACCGTATACCGTAAAAAATCTAAGTCCCGTACACGGAATATTATAAAGCTTGGCATAAGCGTGCGCCATAAGCTCATTGGATTTTTTTGTTGCGGCATAAAGAGATACGGGATTATCCACCCTATCATCTGTGGAATACGGAACTTTTTTATTTGATCCGTATACTGACGAACTGGACGCATATACAAGATGCTCCACAGGATTATTCCTACAGGCCTCAAGTATATTAAAAAATCCCACAAGGTTTGATTGTATATACGCGTCGGGATTGGTTATTGAATACCTGACTCCCGCCTGGGCAGCAAGATTCACAACAACAGAAGGCTTGTATTTTTCAAACAGCTCTTCTATCTTATCCTTGTCTGCTATATCACATTTTATAAATTCAAAATTACTGTATTCCTCAAGCTGACGGAGTCTGTACTCTTTCAGCCTGACATCATAATAATCATTCATATTGTCGATACCGACAATTCTGCCCGTATTTCCTTCTTTCAATAATCTCAGCGCAAGATTTGCACCAATAAATCCCGCAGCTCCCGTAATGAGAACTGTTTTCCCCTTTAAGTCCAAAGGATACATAAAGTCACTTCCTCAATAAATTTTCAGTCAAAAAATATCAAGTGTATATCCTGCCGCATTTGTTGCAGCAAAAAATTCACCTTTTACCCCAAACGCCGTCAACCTAAGACATTGACGAAAGATTTGGAGACTTGTTTCGCTGCTAACGCAGCGACCAAGGCGCAGGCTCTGCGCCCCGGACCCCTTTCCCCAAAAACAAATTTTATCTTATATGATCTTCGTAAATTGATTTCCGTGCAACACAGCCGTCTCTTATAAAATATCATACATAGGCAGAAGCTGTTTGGATGTTGCCTTCGTCAGAGGATAAAACCTTGTACTGCTGCCGCCTGCTGTAATAATTTCTTTCATGACAGGCACTCCTGCGTTCTGTTATTACGCTTGGAAAGCTCACTTCTTTTATCTCTTATCATAAGCTCATTCAGAGCTTTCTGAGGATCAATACCGTGATTCACAACTGCATCGGCGGACTCAATGATCGGAAGCTCAACATTATATTTTTCTTTAAGCTCCAGTGCAGCAGGAATGGCATTGATGCCTTCTACTACCATGCCTATCCGTCTGACTGCCTCTTTGGTTTCCACACCCTGACCGATGAGCTGACCGCACTGATAGTTTCTGCTGTGACGGCTTGTTGCCGTAACAATAAGATCGCCTATGCCTGCAAGTCCGTAGAATGTCTGTTCCATACAGCCCATGGCAAGACCAAGACGGGTTATCTCGGCAAGACCTCTTGTGATAAGGGCTGCCCGAACATTGTCGCCGTAGCCAAGACCTGTAAGTATGCCTGCGGCAAGAGCAATAATGTTTTTCATAGCGCCGCAGATCTCAACGCCCTTCACATCCTCATTCGTATATACTCTCAGGCAGGTATTCATAAATACATCCTGAACGATCTCTGCTGTTTCAATATCCTCACAGGCAGACACTATAGCCGTAGGCATATCGACCGCAACCTCTTCCGCATGAGTAGGCCCTGTAAGAGCAACGATCTTCTTAAAACTCTTTCCTGTATTTTTAAGCAGCTCGTCGCTTATGACCTGAGTCATAGTGAAAAGCGTATCCTTTTCCATGCCCTTGGACACATTTATTATTATCTGAGCGGGGTCAAGATACCGTGAAGCCGATCCTGCGGTTGAGCGTATAAAAACCGACGGTGTCGCAAATATTACCATATCCGTCCCGACACAGGCATCTTTTATATTTTTAGTGAACTTTACACTTCTCGGTATCTCTACTCCGGGAAGCTTTGGATGAACATATTTTTCGGACAGTTCATCAATTTCATTTTCCAGTGCTGACCATACAACAACGCTGTTATCACTTTTCGCAAGCATTCTTGCAAGCGCTGTTCCCCATGTGCCCGCGCCCAATACTCCGATAGATTTCATATCAAACACATACCTATCCTTAATATTTTTTGGCAGAGAGAATTTACAACATTTCAAAGACTCCCTCATGATGTTCAGCGGAAAGGTACATATCCACAGATTTCCGCTATACACCATTATCATTATAAAACTAAAATTCCCTGTAGTCAACCTAACTTATCAACTTATATTTTTTTCTACTTTTATTATAAAACATCAACGTCTTTTTCCCAATTAATCTCCAATTTATAGATAAAACAGTTACAGACCCTATCCGCTGCGAACAGGATCTGTAAGTGAATTGTTTTGCCTATCAGTTAACAAACAGTTCTTTACGTTTATTGAAATATGAGAAATTTACGGAAAGCCATATCAGATTTGAAATAATGGGAGATATCATATTTGAAGTTATGATATCTGAAGCATTTGCTCCCGCACCGGAAGCTATAGATACGGAAACAAGACAATATACAATATTGATAAGCGCACATATTCCATAAAGAGCATACAGCAGTACAGGTCCTCTCTTCTTGAATTTCAAAAGATGATACCATGCTACTATTCCTAAACTGGCAACAGCTATTGAGGCTATTCCCATAAATATATCCAGAACTCTCAGCCCTTCAAAATAAGAGTAAATCTGTTCCGGGGCAACATCACCATATAATGTTCCGCTAAAATACATAAAGGATTTTCCAAGATTCAACAATGCACCTGCGATCAAAGCAAAATAAATCAGAAACTTGTACCACTTCATGGGAAATCGTGCTTCAGCTGCCTGAAGAGGAGTCATACTTGCAATGTTCAGCGGCGGCGGCGCATATCCCTGTGACTGTCCGTAAGCAGGCATCTGACCCTGGGGCTGTCCATAACCGGGCATCGGAGCCTGCGGCTGACTGTAGGTCGGCATCTGACCCTGAGGCTGCCCATAACCGGGCATCGGAGCCTGCGGCTGACCATAGGGCTGCTGATCCATCGGCTGGCCGTAAGTCGGCGGATTATTATTACCCCCTTGGTACGAACCGTTCACAGGCATAGGCTTACCGCATTCAGGGCAAAACTTCGTCCCGTCAGAGACATTTGCTCCACAACTCGGACAAATCATTTTTTCAACACTCCTTGCATATAATTCTTCATCAGATCCGTCTTATAACCAAATCGTCGGCATTATATTATATTACTATTCAATTATAAAAGGCTGCTCAATACTATCATTATATATTATTTTTCCACACTTTGCAACAAAATTGCTGAATTACAATGACTAAAACAAAAAAATATGCTATAATATACAAAAATATACAGTTTTATGGAGGTATTTTAAAAATGAAAAAAACTGAAGAAGATCCTAACGTGCTTCGACTTATGAAAAAAGGTACAATGGGTACTTTGCGGCGTATTTTCGGCAGAGTCGGATTAGTATTTCTATCTTTGGGACTTCAGATACTGCTGTTTGCCGTAATTACTGACATACTCGATGAATATTCTCCGTTATTTGCCATTTTTATGCTGTTTTTTACATTCATTATGTTTTTCCATCTTTTCAAAAGCGACATGGATGCAACCTCAAAGCTGACGTGGCTGGTGCTTATGTTTCTTTTTCCTGCCCAGGTTTCCATCATGCTTCTGATCGCTGAAAAACATATTGGCTACCGCAGGATAGAAACAAGGCTTCGTGAACTGAATAACCATAGCAAGGGAAAACTCAGGCAGGATACAGCTGTAATTAATAACCCCGACATAGTTTCATCAGGAACCGACGACCTTTGCCGTTACCTTAATAAAAGCGGCAACTTCCCCATCTACCAAAACACGGAAGTAACATATTTCCCATTGGGCGAAGCAAAATTTGAAGCGCTGCTTGAAGAGCTTAAAAAAGCAGAAAAATTCATCTTCCTCGAATACTTTATTATCACCGAAGGCTATATGTGGGGCAGCATACTGAAAATACTTGCCGATAAAGCTGCGCAGGGGGTCGATGTGCGTGTTATGTATGACGGTATGTGCGAGCTGTCAACGCTTTCCTCAAGATATCCTGTATATATGGAGAAGCTCGGCATCAAATGCAAAGCCTTTTCAAGGATACACCCGATTATCTCCACCCATTACAACTACCGTGATCACAGAAAAATACTTGTAATAGACGGCAAAGTTGCTTTCAACGGCGGTGTAAACCTTGCTGACGAATACATCAATAAGCATTACCGCTTCGGTCACTGGAAGGATACCGCAGTAATGCTGAAGGGCGAATCCGTAGACAGTTTTACCGCCATGTTTCTCCAGATGTGGAATCTTACAGAGAAAGAGGAACAGTGGGATGAATTTTTAGGACTTTCGGTTCCTGCAAAAAGCGACGGTTTTGTAATGCCCTATTCAGACAATCCGCTTGACGAATACAAAGTAGGAGAAAACGTATATATGGACATTCTCAACAGGGCTAAAAAATATGTATACATAATGACTCCCTATCTGATACTTGACAATGAACTTGAGTCAGCTCTTAAATTTGCTGCCCAGAGAGGTATAGACGTCAAGCTGATACTCCCCGGAATACCTGATAAAAAAGGACCGTATGCACTTGCTAAAACTCATTACAAATACCTTGTGGATGCAGGCATTGAAATATACGAGTATACCCCGGGGTTTGTTCATGCAAAGGTTTTTGTATGCGATGATATAAAAGCTGTGGTAGGCACGATCAATCTTGACTACAGAAGTCTTTATCATCACTTTGAATGTGCCACATATTTGTACAAAACAAGCTGTATAAGCAATATTAAACAGGATTACATGACCACCCTTGCCTACTGCTCAAAAGTAACCGATGAATCCATTAAAAAAGATAAGAAAAAATACAGAGTACAAGCAAGTATCATGAAGCTGTTTGCTCCTCTTATGTGATCTATGTTATAATATAAATACTGACACCGTTCCATTCATTTCCGAAGGAACAGTGTCAGTTTTTATATATTATTCAAAATACTTTACGCCGCTTTCAAAGAGTTTCTGATCCTTTTCAAACGGGGTATTGAAATAAAGGTTCTCTCCCTTTCTTTCGGAGTGACCCATTTTACCGAGAACACGTCCGTCAGGGCTTGTGATACCTTCGATTGCGCATACTGAACCGTTGGTATTGAAGGCTATATCATCAGAAGGGTTGCCGTCAAGATCAACGTACTGTGTAGCTACCTGACCATTCTTTATAAGTGTATCGAGCATTTCATCTGTGGCTACGAATCTGCCCTCACCGTGTGATATCGGAATGGAGAATACATCGCCTGCATTTACACCCGAAAGCCACGGAGATTTTACAGATGTTACTCTTGTATATGCCATATGAGAAATATGTCTGCCTATGGTATTGAATGTCAGCGTAGGATCGTCCTCTTTAAGCTCCCTGATCTCACCGTAGGGAACAAGTCCCAGCTTGATAAGCGCCTGGAAACCGTTGCATATGCCAAGCATCAGACCGTCACGGTTTTTCAGCAGTTCGTTTACTGCTTCGCTTACTCTCGGGTTGCGGAATGTAGTTGCTATGAACTTACCGGAACCGTCAGGTTCATCACCGCCCGAGAATCCGCCGGGGAGCATTATCATCTGTGACTCATTTATAAGTCTTACCATCTCCGCGATAGTCTCTTCAATAGCGTCGGGAGTCAGGTTACGCACTATAAGAAGCTGAGGATCCGCACCTGCTTTTGCAAATGCTCTTGCTGTATCAACTTCACAGTTTGTACCGGGGAATACGGGAATGAATACCTTCGGTTTTGCTGTCTTAATAACAGGAGAAGATGTATTTCTTTCGGTATAGAGGGGTATATTCCTGGTTATCTTCGGGCAGGCAGCCTTTGACGGAAATACACCTTCAAGCTTCTCTTCCCATGCGTCTATAAGTTCGTCAACAGAAAGCTCTGCGCCGCAGCATACAATAGTTTCCTCGTCTGTTGTCGTACCAAGATCATAGTACAGAACGCCTTCCGAAAGCTGCGCGCCGTCTGCAAGCTCAAGTATAAGCGAACCGGAAAGCGGCGCATAGAGTTCATCTGCTGTAAGCTCTTTTGCAAATGTGAAGCCGATCTTGTTGCCGAAAGACATCTTTGCAACGGCTGCTGCTGCGCCGCCCTCTTTTACGGTAGAAGCAGCTAAAACCTTGCCCTCACTCATAAGGGCATAAACAGCGCGATACATATCTTTAAGCTTTTCCCAGTCGGGCAGCATAGCAGCCTTATCTTCGGGAACAGGCACATATATTACTCTTGAACCTGCCTTTTTAAACTCGGCAGAAATTGTCTTTGAAGCCTTTGTCATAGCAACAGCAAAGCTGACTAATGTCGGCGGTACATCAAGATCCTCAAACGAACCCGACATACTGTCCTTGCCGCCTATTGAAGGAAGCCCCATCTTTATCTGAGCAACAAGGGAACCTAAAAGGGCAGCGGCAGGCTTGCCCCAACGTGAGGGAACATCATGAAGTCTCTCAAAATATTCCTGGAAGGTAAGTCTTGCACTCAGCGGGTCTGCGCCTATTGCAAGGAGCTTTGAAAGAGATTCGGTAACAGCAAAAGCTGCGCCGTGGAAGGGACTCCATTTTGCTATACCGGGGATGTAGCCATATGACATTGCTGTGGCATCATCTGTTTCACCCTCAAGCAGCGGTATCTTTGCTGCCATTGCTTCTTCGGGTGTTAGCTGAGTCTTTCCGCCGAAGGGCATCATAACTGTTGCTGCGCCGATACTTGCGTCAAATCTCTCGCAAAGTCCGCGCTGTGAACATACCTCAAGTCTGCCCAGGTTTGCCTTAAAGCTTTCGGCAGCATCCATATCTCTCAGTGCCTCGGGAGCATGGGTGCGGTAATTCTTATCAGCGTCCGGCGCTGTGATATAAGCCTGCGCCACCTGTGTGACACCGTTTGTATTGAGGAATTTTCTGCTCAGGTCAACTATAGTCTTGCCTCTCCAGTGCATTGTCAGACGGGGATCTTCCGTAACTACCGCAACTGCGGTTGCTTCAAGGTTTTCTTTATCCGCCTCTGCGATAAATTTCTCAACATCCTTCGGTTCAAGAACAACAGCCATTCTTTCCTGTGATTCTGAAATAGCAAGCTCTGTACCGTCAAGTCCGTCATATTTTTTGGTTACTTTATCAAGATCGACCGTCAGACCGTCTGCCAGTTCACCGATAGCAACACACACGCCGCCTGCGCCGAAGTCATTGCAGCGTTTTATCATAGTAGATACTGTCTTGTTTCTGAACAATCTCTGGATTTTTCTTTCTGTAGGGGGATTACCCTTCTGAACCTCTGCGCCGCAGGTCTCGATCGAATCCATGGTATGAGCCTTTGAAGAACCTGTTGCGCCGCCGCAGCCGTCACGGCCTGTTCTTCCGCCGAGAAGGACTATTATATCATCGGGAGCGGGCACGCCTCTTACAACATTTTCCTTTGGCGAAGCGCCGATCACCGCGCCAATCTCCATTCTTTTTGCAGCATAGCCCGGGTCATAAAGCTCAACTACCTGACCTGTTGCAAGACCGATCTGGTTGCCGTAGGAGCTATATCCCTGCGCAGCGCCTGTTGTAATTTTTCTTGAGGGCAGCTTGCCTTCCATAGTTTTCTCAAACGGAACTGTGGGATCACCCGAACCTGTAACACGCATAGCCTGATATACATATGCACGGCCCGACAGAGGATCACGGATAGCGCCGCCAAGACAGGTTGCCGCGCCGCCGAAGGGTTCGATCTCTGTGGGGTGGTTATGAGTTTCGTTTTTAAACTGAACGAGCCACTGCTGCGTTTTGCCGTCAATAGTTACGGGAACTTCTATGGAGCAGGCATTTATCTCATCACTCTGATCAAGGTCAGGTATCATGCCCTTCTTTCTGAGAAGCTTCATACCAACGAGAGCCATATCCATAAGAGAAACATCCCTGTCGGTATCCTTGCCGTAAATTTCATCTCTGCTTTCATAGTAAAGAGAGAGGGCATCTTCTATTGTTTTTGTAAGCTCGGTTTTTTCTATTTCAATTTTTTCAAGTCTTGTAAGGAAAGTCGTATGACGGCAGTGATCCGACCAGTATGTGTCAATAACACGAAGCTCTGTTACGGTAGGATCTCTGTGTTCGTCGTCACGGAAATAGTCACGGCAGAATTTCAGATCAGAAAGAGTCATTGCAAAACCCATGCTGTCAAAATACTGTTTCATTTCCTCGTCATTCCATTTTGTGAAGCCCTCAACTACCGCAACATCGGCAGGAATATCCGACTTCATATCAAGTGAATCGGGTTTTTGGAGAGAAGCTTCCCTTGACTCAACAGGGTTAATAAGGTAATGCTTTATTTTTTCAAGATCAGCGTCGGTGATATCGCCCTTTACACCGATAACCTTAGCTGATACTACCTGCGGTCGTTCTCCCTGAGTAAGCAGCTGAACGCACTGAGCAGCCGAGTCAGCTCTCTGATCGTACTGTCCGGGAAGATATTCCATCGCGAAAATTCGATAGGCATTGTCTTCGGGAAGTACCTCGTCATAAACGGTATCCGCATTTGTTTCACTGAGAATAGTTTTCTTTGCTTTTTCAAAATCATCTCCGTCAATACCGCTGATATCATAACGGTTGATGATCCTGACATTTTCCACAGCCGTAAGACCCAGACTTTTCTGAATATCGGCTGTAAGGTTTGATGCTTCTACATCAAAGCCTTTTCTTTTTTCCACAAAAATTCTTTTTACTGCCATTTTATCACCTATCTTTTTTAGTCAACAGTTTGAAGCAAAACGGACGGCTTTACACCTGCTTTCGCCCTGTATTGCCTGTAACAATCTTATTTTACCATACAATTTATAATATTTCAATCCAATCAATCAAAAATGCACGGAAATCAATTTTGCTGGGGCAGCTATCCTGGGGGAAACCCTTTCCTAAAAAAACGAATTTTATCTTATATAATCTTCGAAAATGGAATTCCGTGTCCAAGAATATCGGACTCTTAACGCAGGATACATCCGCAAGGAAAACTTCATCAAAATTTACAGCGACAAATAATGCAGCATTAAACGAGAAACTCTGAGTCACCACTACTTTAAGCCCTTAGCCCTGAGCTCATTACCACAATTGTATATGATAATAAAAATTTATAAAATGTATTGTAAATCTGTTGTTGAATATGTTAAAATATATATTAGCTTTATAGAAACACCTACAGGAGTAAGAGAGAGGATCTGAGCTATTTGCAAATGTCTCAGCTTCGTATAACTCCACACTCCACTCTCCACACTCCACACTCAATTAAAGCTTTCGGAGGGATTAGATGCTTAAATTCAAAAGAATAGTCAGCTGCCTGATGGCGGCTGCAATGCTGTTAGGAGGAAATGTCATGTCAATACAGGCAGCACCGGATAAACAAACCGAACAGAAATTTGCTCATGAGCTTGATGCTCAGGCTTACAGCGGAAACGATCTTGGCGCAACCTATGCAAAAGACGCAACTACTTTTAAACTTTGGGCACCGACTGCACAAAGAGTTGCCGTGAAAATGTATGCAACAGGCAGCTCGGAGGAAGAAGGAGCTACCGACCTTTCTACAACTACAATGAAAAAAGGTGAAAAAGGCGTCTGGACTGCAAAGGTCAAAGGCGATCATAAAAATCATTACTATACTTATCTTATTACCATTGACGGAATCACAGTCGAAACTAACGACGTATATTCCAAGGCAGTCGGCGTAAACGGAAACCGCAGCATGGTAGTTGATCTTAAATCTACTGACCCCGCAGGGTGGCAGAACGACAAACACGTTCTCTATGACGATCCTACGGATGCAGTGGTATGGGAAGTTCATGTGCGTGATTTTTCTGTAAGTGAAGTGTCGGGTATCTCCGATGCGCATAAAGGAAAATACCTTGCATTCACTGAAACAGGTACCACTCTTGACGGTAAAGGCGAAATACCTACCTGCGTTGATTATCTTAAAAAATTAGGCGTTACCCATGTTCAGCTTATGCCTGTATACGACTATGCCACAGTTGACGAATCTAAAACCGATTCTGAAGAATATAACTGGGGCTATGACCCGAAAAACTACAATGTTCCCGAGGGTTCATACTCTACAAACCCCTTTGACGGAAATGTCCGCATTAATGAGTTCAAGCAGATGGTGAAGGCTCTCCACGATGCCGGTATCGGTGTAATTATGGATGTGGTTTATAACCATACATATACTGCCAAGGGCAGCTGCTTTGAAAATACTGTTCCCGGATATTATTTCCGCCTTAAAGATGACGGTTCTCTCTCAGACGGTTCGGGCTGCGGCAATGAAACTGCCAGCGATCATCTCATGTACAGAAAGTATATGATCGATTCCGTTCTTTACTGGGCAAATGAATATCATATAGACGGTTTCCGTTTTGATCTTATGGGTGTTCATGATGTGGATACAATGAATGAGATCAGAAAGGCTCTCGATACAAAGGTTGATGGCGGAGAAAAGATAATCATGTACGGCGAACCCTGGACAGGCGGTGCGACATCCACTGATGCCAAAACAGCAGTAAAGGATAATATCAAGCTCCTTGATAACCGTATCGGCGCTTTCAACGATCAGTTCCGTGATGCCGTAAAAGGCCATGTGTTCAACGCTCAGGAAGGCGGATATGTACAGAAGGCTTCCGGCGCAGGAGCTGTAAAAGAAGCGATAAAGGGCGCTTCCTGGATAAATCAGCCCTCACAGTCCGTAACATATATCTCGGCTCATGATAACTACACTTTATATGACAAGCTTATTATGTCTACTAAAAATGACGGCAGCTTTGATGTACGTGATGAGAATATCATAAAGATGAACAAGCTTGCGGCTGCTGTCACTCTGACTTCTCAGGGCATATCCTTCATGCAGGCAGGCGAAGACTTTGCAAGAACAAAGTACGGTGATGAAAACAGCTACATCTCCCCTGACAGTACAAACAAGCTTGACTGGAACAATGTTGTAAAATATGCTGATCTCAGCTCCTATTATCAGGGTCTTATTGAGATAAGAAAGAATTTCAAGCCTTTCCGTGACCCAACTACGGCAAGCAGCTCACTGATGGCATTTTCAGATACAAATGATGAAAGTCTTATAGGCTATACCCTTGCAAACAATCTTACTGCCGATAAAGAGTGGGCATACGCTGCGGTAATATTCAATGCCTCGGGCAGCGAAAAGCAGGTAACACTCAAACAAAGCGGCAGCAAACCTCTCCCCGCTAACTGGGAAATAATCGCAGACGGAACTCAGGCAGGTCTGAAAAGTCTTGGAAAAGTTGACGGCAGTAATGTAAAAATAGCTCCTCACAGTGCAATGATACTTGTGGATAAGGAAAGCTTTGACAAGCTTAAAAAGACATCAGCTCAATGCCGTGTTACTATAGACTATGTGGATGACACATCAGGCAATACACTTGAATCTCAGGTGCTCAAAGGAAATGAGGGCGAAGGCTTTAAAGCTCTGAGAAGCACGGATTTTGATATAGAGTATGACTATATCAGTACAGACGGCGCAGAACAGGGCAAATTTACAAAGGAAGATCAGCTTATCACATATCATTACAAAAAATTTGAAGGCAAGCTGTATGATCTGACAGTAAATTATATGCGTAAGGGTGACTCTGATTTTGCAACAGGCGACAGCGAAATGGCTTCTCCTGTGGTAACAAAGATTCGTGAAGGCGCCCAGTATATGGCCCAGATCAAAAAGATCGACGGGATGAAAGTAGATATGGACAATTTCCCTTCCAATGCCGTTGGTTTTGCAAGCGGAGACACTGTTGTAAATTATTTCTATATACAGAACCCGGTTACTGACCTTGTAGTACATTACTACAATGCAGAGAACTGGTCAAAGGTATTTGCTTATCTTTATTCCGAAAAAGAAGATGACAAAACAGAAGAATACTCGGGAAAAACTCCGGGTACGGAGATGACAAAGGATTCTTCCCTCGGAGAGGGCTGGTATACTCTCACCATAAAGAATAAGGGTAATACAGATGATATCAAAGCTTCTTTCAGTGACGGCGACAAGAAAAACGATCCTGCCGAATACACTGTCAAAGATGAAGTCTGGATAGAAAACGGCGCAGAGAAATTCAAAGGCGAAGTCAATGTAATATATCTTGACAACAGCGGAAAAGTGCTTGCAAAGGATCAGATAATCGGAAAAGAAGGTACCGAATATACTACCGAACAGAAAACATTCGACAATATTGAATTCTATAATTCCACCACAAACACCTCGGGTAAGATAAGCCGCACAGGAAGCTATGTATTCTACACATACAAGAATCCGGAAACTTCCGAGCCTGTTTCCGACAGTCAGGAAGATGAAAAGAAGAATATGATAACAGTGATCGCAATAATCCTCGGCGCTTCACTTCTTACATTTACAGCAGCAGGAATTATAGGTCACGTATACAACAAACGTAAAAACCGCTGGACTCTTGACCAGTAATAATCAATATTTCATATACAAAACAGGATGCCGCATGACATCCTGTTTTTACATTCTTATATGCAATAAAGCGACCCCTACTTTAAAAGTAAGGGTCAGAATTATGTATTCGATTTTTTCAGTCGAAGCAATAACAATTATTTACCGAGGAAAGCTGCGCCGATAAGACCTGCGTCATTTCCAAGCTCAGCTATGCAAACCTTTGTCTGCTTATTGTTGTGCTTTGTGTATCTTTCACGTTCAATTATCTGCATTACGGGCTTGAGCAGATAGTCACCCTGTCTGCTTATTCCACCGCCGATGCAGAGTATTTCCGGCTGGAATACATTGATTATATTAACAAGACCGCAGCCGAGATAATCCAGATACATATCAATAACTGATTTTGCCAGAGGACAGCCCTGCTGAGCTGCGTCAAATGCTGTCTTGCCTTCGATCTTGCTGAGATCGCCGCCGATCATCTGATAAAGCAGATAATTGGGAGCCTGCTGTATTGAACAAGCTTCTTTTGTCATATTGATAAGACCTGTAGCGGAGGAATATGCCTCCCAGCAGCCTCTTCTTCCGCAGGTACAAAGACGTCCGTTTTTCTGAATAACCGTATGACCAACCTCTGCGCCGGCATAGTTAGAACCGCTGTAGATCATTCCGTCAACGATTATACCGCCGCCGACACCTGTGCCGAGAGTGATCATAACTGCATCATTCGCATCCTTTGCTGCGCCGACACAATATTCACCATAAGCAGCTGCATTTGCGTCATTCTCAACATAAACCTTCATGCCGAGACGCTGTTCCATCATCTTTACGATTTCCCAGTTATGGAAATTGAAGTTGTTTGCGAATTCGATAACACCTGTTTCGCTGTTTACAGCGCCGGGCGCACCTATGCCCACATACTGCAGATCGCTCTCGCTGATACCTGAATTTACTATTGCAGCCTTCGCAGCAGCTGCCATATCATCACAAAGACCCTCCATTGTGCACGGTCTGCTTGTCTTACGGTTCTCCTTAATGATGATCTGACCGTCTTCGTTAACCACACCTGCTACGATATTTGTACCGCCAAGGTCGATTCCAAGATAATACATACTTATTGCCTCCAATTCAAAAAGTTTTAAAGTATAATCACAATTACCCGGTCCTCGGACACAATTAAATTCTTAACGGACGACCGGAAAATGCAATAACCCAAAATTACTTTCTATATTATACCATATAGTACAAATTAATAAAAGTAGTTTTAAAAAATATTTTATTTTTATCACCTTGCACAACGTTTCTTTGTCCTTAATAGGCACTTTCGCCAATTTCAACAAAATATCAAAACGTTCATACAATTTTTCATTGTTATATACGAAGTTTATGGTACATTTCTGTCTTTCGCGAAAAGAAAAAACCGCAGAAACAAGCCTGCGGTTTTTTCTTTTGTGAAAGGATGAAATTTATGTACAAAAACAATGGTATTATTAAGATATTAATGCTTATCTGTCTGTTGTTTTATTATCTGAACAGTCACTCAGCCAAAATGCAGAAGTACTTGCAATTGTTATGCTTTAAGCTATTCTTCTGAATCCTGCTGGCTCAGCTTGAATGCGCGTTCCTTTTCCTCGGTCCATACAGAATAATTGGACTTGCCGCTCTTCTTTATTGTATAGAGCATAGTATCCGCATGTTTAAGAGCAACATTCATGCTGTTCTGATCATACACATCCATTCCCGCAATACCGATAGAACATGATACTCGGTGATTTTCGGGAACATTTGCTTTGGCGTGGATAGTAGCTTCTATTTCGGGTATGAAATACTGGCAGGCTTCTATGCCTTTATAAATAGCCTTGGCTATCTTTTCGCCGTCTTTCTCCGTTCCGCCCGGCAGAACAATGACGAACTCATCGCCGCCGTATCTTACGATATAGCCCCTTGAACTCACAACACGTTCAAACAAACGCGAGAAAGCTATAAGTATCTCATCGCCTACATCGTGACCATAGGTATCATTGCAGAATTTAAAGTTATCAAGATCAAGATATATAACTGTGGCATTGATATTATCTCTTTTTCCGCTTTGTACAAGGTTGGTGTAATCGTCAATTTTCTTGGTAAAGCCCTGTCTGTTGTACAAACCTGTAAGCAGATCCGTAACAGCGCTTTGCTGGAGCTTATGGTTCATCTCATTTATTTCGTCCCTTGCTTTCAGACGATAGATGGTATCATTCATCTGCCTGAGCGCAAACTTAAATATGGTAAGATCGTTTCTGTCAAAGAAATTGATATTACCCGTAAGATTTTCATGATTTTCAATGCACGATAGCATATATCCCGAAAGGTCATTCCCCATATATACAGGAACACAGACAAAGGATACTATATTATTGACACCGAACATATTCAGTATCGGTGTATACTCATAGAATTCCCGTTCAAATCTTGATGCCACAAATTCCTTTTTATGCTTTGTCAGGTACAATGTCAGATCATTCAGATTATCGGCAGTAAATGTAAGATCGCCGCTGTTATGTCTGATCACAGGCGTTCCGTTTACTACATCTACATAGAGAATATAGTCTACATTATAGTTATTCTGCATTGTTATCATAGAATCCTCTATGATAGATTCACAGGTCGTATTTGACTTGTTAAGCATCTCCTGCCATGCTACAAGGAAGTTGATACCCTTTGTTTTATCTGCAAGCAGCATCTGCATATCAGACAGCTGCACAAGCTCTTCGATCTGATACTTTGTGATATTTTTAAGAGGCAGCGGTATATGCTTTTCGATAAGCGGCTGACGATGGAGCTTAGCAAAAAGCCTTTCTTCCTTATGCTTATATCCGTTTTTATTACAGAACTCAATAGCTTCCTCAAGAATAGCAACTGCATCATCAGGACGCCCCAGCGTCATGAACAGATCATACTGTTCCTCGGCAAACATAGCATAAACAAAGAAGTGAAGACCCACAGTACGCATCATATGATACTTTGCCTTATCCATGAATTCCTGAGCCTTTTTAGGATCATTTCCCTTCTCCAGAAGAGCGCTGACGAAGTTATAGAAGAACATATCGTCATCCCAGAGGAAGTAGCTCGGCTCACCCTCACAGTGCAGCAGATGATAAAGAACTCTTTCCATCTTATTGAGATAGAAATGAGCGTTATATTCTATACCCATCTTATAGCTGCAATAAACCACCATACCGTAAACCTTGGATATATTGCATATCCTCATACAGTGCATCTTCTTTGAATCAAGCAGCTTCATTACATGGAGAAGATAATTGTATGCTATTTCAAAGTTGCCAGAAAGAATAGCGTTAGTTGCCATATTATAAAGAGTTTCTGCAACATCATAGGGGGACTTGAGTTTATAGAAAAGATCAAGCGCCTGATTAAAATAGTCATTCGCCATAGCAAACTGTTCGCTTACTATTCTGTTAAAGCCAAGACCGTTATATATCTGAGCTTCTTCGTTCTTGTCATTCTGACCCTCTATTATCTCAAGACATTTTTTATAGTAATAATCAACGAACGTGAAGTAACCATAGCCCTGCGCAAGAAAGACATTCTTTTTCCACGCAGCGATCATCAGTCTTTCGTTTTTGAGCATTTTTGCAATACTCATAGCTTCCGCAAAGCTTTCGTTATTTTCGCAGGTTTCTATATCACCCGAAAAATATTCCTTCTTATTGCCGCAGCCGTAAAACATAATATGCGCAAGATGATTATACATTTTATATTTTATAGCCTGAGACTTGAAATCCTTTATTCTTTCAAACTCATCTATACGATACCACATATACTGGGTCCATCCGTCAAGCATACACATATAGTCAAGCATCTGTGAATATACAAGATAGCGTTCCGTGCCTGTCTTTTTTGCTATCTTCAGACATTTATCACAGTTCTTTCTTGCAAGAGCGGACTGTCCGCTGTATATCTCACAAATCGTAAGAAGAGAATGATATTTGAATGTATATTTTATATTAGGATGCTTGTTATTTATATTTTTTAGCTTATCACACATAATAAGCGCTGTACTGTAATTCTTGTCATATATTGCCGCAGTAGCATAAAGTATGTAGAATCTTACAAGTACTTTTGTATTCAGGTTCTGCTTGTCTACGATAAGACGATTATATACGATATCAAGATAATACATTGCCTGCTTTATAGCAAGTGACAATGTCATATTATTTATTTTGACAAGATACTCATTAAGATCGGAAAGTATCGGTTCAAAGCTTTCTATTATGTTTATATCTGCCTGAGGATCCTGTATATTCCAGTCAAGCATATAGTTAAGGTCTTCTATCTCATGCACAAGCTCTGCCCATATCTCCTGAGTATACGCCGGCGCAACATATGCCTCGTTATAGTTCGCCAGCAATGATATATTCGTATAGCTTTTTGTAATAAAGCGGTACAAAAAATTAAGCGTACTGTTTTCTGCAAGGTGAAGTCTGTTGAGCACCAGAAACAGTGTATGCTTCTTTGAGATATAGGACAGGATGTTTACAAGGGAGTTGGCAAACATCTTTTTCTCATATTCTACCTCGCCCACTATAACTTCCTCATCCCTTTCACACTCGCCTGTTGTGATATAGGACTTCAGAGTAGACCTGCTAAGATAATACACATCCGCTTCCTCAAGAAATTCATCAAGAGGGGTATTGAAATAGTATTTGTAATAAAGCTGCTTTACCCAGCCTAAGAAAGGTTCGTAAGCTTCCTGCATTTTATTTGCGCTGAATTCATGATACAGAAGCTGAATATCGCTGTTGCTTTTTTCTACTGCTTCCTGAATAGCCTCTATGGGCACATTGAGAGTATTATAGTGTTTAACAAAAAGAATACTGCTGTGTCTTTGTTCCAGCCCGTGAATAATCGAATCTACTATTTTTCTCGTATACATATGAGAAAAAGATTCCATAAATGACCCCCCTGACTTTACTGACATTGATCGTTTCTCTGTTGCCGCCGAAAAACACAATTCCCATGATCATATTTTCTTTCCCACATAATCACACAATATACACAAATGTTATTATAACAAATCCAACACTATTTTTCAATATAGAAAACGCAATTTGTTGAATTATATATATTTCTGTTTAAGCAATTATCTCTATGATCGGGATACATAAGAGTTTCGTGTAATATCAACACAACCAATGTGCAATTACGATTATAATTTGGATATTATATACTATTTTATTATATTATCTCATATTTTAATGCGACAATAAATCCAATCTTTGTAAAATAATTATGACTCAATTGTTAACAAAACATAAAAAAACTTCAAAGGTAAGGCAAAATATGTTATAATTCTATACAGATCATTGAATGGTAAAACAGCGCCAATATCGAGGCAGTCTTTGCTGCGGCAGAGAGCTTCATAAGGCAATACTGTCAACCTAAGACATTGACGAAAGATTTGGAGACTTGTTTCGCTGCTAACGCAGCGACCAAGGGCGCTGCCCCTGGACCCTGCAAGCCTTTGAAAAGGCTTGAGCGAAACTTTGTCAATTGTTTTTTCCTCAAGTTGACAGTATTGGCTTCATAAGGATCATGAACAGGAGAATGACCATGAAAAACGTTCAAAATCTTCTGAGAAGAGCGGCAGCGGGAGATGAAGGATCACTGCAAAAGCTTCTTGAAGCGGCAGAGCCTGAAATCAATTTCATTTGTACAGCACTCTGTCCGGGTGAAGAAGCTGCAAAGAAAACTGCTCAGAAATCCATGAATATTATATCTGCACGAATAAAAACATATAATACATCTTCTGATATTTTTTCTGTTATCCGCAGGCAGACTGCCGAGATCTGTACGGAGAACCCGAAAGGAGGCATACCGGCGGATGAAATACCGGATGGAATAATTGAAAATGACATACCTTCAGAGGTAATGCTTTCTGATGATATTCTGTCTGACTATTATAAGCTCATGCAGTGTATGCAGATGATCTACTACAGCACCACAAGCAGCGAATACAAAATATTTGTATTGCATTTTTTTGTAGGCATGACCATCGAAGAAACAGCATCAGCATATCAGATACCTTCTTCTTCGGCTGAAAGACTGCTGTCCTCCGCCTGTACAAAAGCAGTACATTCGCTTTCGGAAACAGAAAGAACTGACGGGAAAAAACTTATTTCTTTCAGGCAATTGCTTGAAGCTGCTGCTGATTCCGAGCCTCCCGAAGATAAAAAGGGGCTGTTTTCAAGAAGCGGAAAACCTTTTTATAAAACTCAGGCTGGAAAGATAGGTATTATCGGCGTATTTGCAGCTGTGCTTATAATAATCTGCGCACAGGCTGTAAATCAAATAATAAATATGTCTGCTTCAGGAGATAATACGGGGCAGGATAGTTATGTTTACAGCGAGCATCACACAAGAAATAATTCAGCTCCGGTAATTGAACGGCGTCGTTCCCGTGAACTTTATATTGATCTTGTATGTGATATGGTATGTGATCACGAGCTTCTCGGATTAGATACGGAAGGTTTTGTAAGTAATTCTTCGGATGTATCTGTTTTCCAGCTTATCGCTACAAATCCCGATTCAGAAATGATAAATTCTTCCGACCTGATGATATCTTTCGCAAACGGCAGCAGTGATAATGAAAACGGGAAAAGATACTACACATACAATATTTTCCCCATAGATGAGAGAACATTTCTTATAAATATATTTGCCCCGGGTTCTTATATGCCGGAACAGTTCAAAATAGATATGTATAAAAACGGTGTATATGATTCTTCCAGTACTTTGCCGACTCAGATCAAGTCGGTGGACAATGTAAGTGTTGACATCGTAGCCAATAACGCATATAAAACAAGTGCTTTCAAGGGCGATATCATTGCATTGAGCGAACAGGGAAAAGGCAGATATTATTATATATCTGATGCTTCTGTATCCTTGACAGATTTCGGAGAAACAACTGTGACTGCTGCAGCAAATCTGACGCTTATTCCCGTAGGTTCTATGGATAGTCTTGTAAATAACAACACTATCGATTATATCCCCTATGACGACGGCAGGGAAGAATGCAGGACAAATATCTCGGTAAAACCCGTGGAAAACGATCATTTAGATCTGCCGCCCTATATGTCATCATTTTCATTTGAAATAACCTCAGAGTATTCGGGAGATAACGAAAGAATTATTTCCGATCTTACAGGAGGAGACTTGTCAAAAATTATATATGTAATAGAAGGATATTTTTCATACAGAGAGGACATTGTTACTATTGTGCCTGAAATAGGTTGATCACCATACAGCAAAACACGGGACATCCGGCATCACCCGGACATCCCGTGTTTTTATTGTTATTATAAAAGTCCTGCTTTCTTCTGGTTTGCAACGTGTTCTGCATTTGTCTTTGCATAATACGGGACAGCCTGCTGACCGTCTGATGCCGGTTTATGACAGAAGTAATAGTAATCTGTATCCGCAGGATTAAGCGCTGCCTTTATTGCGTCAAGACTGGGGTTGCATATAGGTCCGGGGGGAAGACCTTCCTTGGAATAAGTACTGTACGTACTGGTATAGGTTGCTCTGAGATTCTGAGGAACCTCACTCTTGGAACGATAGGGATAAAATTCCGTAGAGTCAAGCTGCAGGAACATGAAGCCTGTTTCGCCTCTCGGGTTTACGCCGTTTGTCTCGGCAGTAGCAAGACGGTTATGGATGATCGAGGATATGATATACATATCATCCGTATTAGCTGCCTCCGCTTGTATCAGAGAAGCCATGGTGAGAACCTCTTCCATTGACATATTTGTAGCTTTGGCTCTGTTTTCGATAGTAATTTTCTTTTCATTCTTTTCAAAACGCTGTCTTGTAAGATAAAGCTTACGTCGATAGTTTGAAAGGAACTTTCTCGCTACAGACTCGGGAGATTCGTTTACATAGAAGTCATATGTATCAGGGAACATATAGCCTTCCATGCGGAAGTATCTTTCCCCGGGATTTGTTATTCCTGTAAGGAAGGTATAATCCTCATCAAGCGCTGTTGAATTAGTGTATTTTATAAAATCTTCGGCTGAGCAGACCTTGTTTTTCTCAAGAAGTTTGGCAAAGTCATTTATAGTGTAGCCTTCGGGGAACTGTATAGTAACCACGTCAGTACGGTTCATGTCAGACTGCATATAGTTTATGATAGCCTGATAATCCTTATTTGTCTTGATATTGAACGTACCGTTTGTAAAACCGCTTGTTGCTCTGGTTATAGTCGCATAAGCCTTGAAAAAGCCCTCGTTGCTTATAACCTTCTTCGATTTAAGGATATCCGTCACCTGATCGAGGGTTGCATTTTTGGGTATTGTTACAGTTACCTCATTCTCTTCTTCACGTCCCACAGCAAGCATATCATTTACGCCTACCATAAGGAACTCTCCTATTATAATGGAAACGAATATTATCATTACGAACCATATCGTTCGGAAGATCACACGGTTTTTACGTCCTTTTCGTCTGCTGCGCTTTCTATCGAGACGTTTTGCAGCTCTGAGTTCATCCTTATCAAGTACCTGCTCACTGCTGTCGTTTGAAGTTTCGCTGAAGCTTGTAAGATCTTCGGCAGGAGCGGGAATATCATGCAGACCGGTTTTGAATTTATTCTCACCGCTTCTTATGTCGTCATCCCTGTCCTGTTCAGTTCCATCATCAGCGTTTTCGGGTTCGTCGGGAATAGCATCAAGATCTCCGAAGCTTATCTTGAATCCCTCTACTTTTTCTTTCCTTTTCTGTTCAAGCTCATTATCCATCGGATGAGATTCCTCCTTTTTAGTCTGCTTATTGATCAGCTGATCTTCTTTATTTGTCTGACTTTCTTGTCCGTTATTATTAAATCCATAACAGCATCATGCTCATCATGGGGAAGCGTTTCGGTATAAAAGCAGTTTTCATAACACAGTCCTATTTTAAGTCCGCTGAATTTTTCAAGAAATCTGTCATAATACCCCTTACCGTACCCCATTCTTATACCCGTAATATCAAAAGCAAGACCGGGCACAATACATATCCCCTCATGAGGCGGAGATACAACAGAACATTTCTGCGGATCGGGTTCCATTATTCCGAAGTGACCTTTTATAAGCTGACTGCGGTCATTGATAAAGTAATGCTCAAGAGCGAGCGTACCTGTAACACACCTGGGTACAGCGATCATTATCTTATTCCCAAATGCCTTATCAATAAGTCTGAGCGTATCGACTTCCATTTCCGGGGAAGAAACATAGGAGTACAGAACTGTTTCCATATCAAGTCTTGTTCTTATTATATCCCATGTTCTGTCATAAATGATACTGTCAGCCCGTTTTTTTTCATCTCGCTCCATAGCGATTCTTCGCTTTTTGCAGTCACGGCGGACGTTATTTTTTCTTTCTGTCAGTTCCTGCATTGTATCGAAGCCTTTACCTGATCGGCAGTTTCTCTGCCTTTTAAGGCAGCAAGCAGCTCAATGCCGAATTCTGTTGCCACACCCATACCTCTTGCAGTAATGATATTTCCGTCAGTTTCGATATAGCCGTTATTGTATACAGCACCCTTGAGCTTTAATTCAAAGCCCGGAAAAGCAGTAGCCTTTTTGCCCTCAAGCAGACCCATTTCACCAAGTATGGACGGCGCTGCGCAAATCGCACCGATAAGAATGTCGTGCTCATAGCAGTATCTTACAGCATTGATAACCTTATCTGAATTTCCAAGGTTCAGCGTACCGGGCATACCTCCCGGAAGTATAACTGCTTCTATATTTTCATCCAATGCGATATCATCAGCTGTTAAATCAGCCGTCACCTCAACTCCGTGAGAGCTGACAACAGTTTTCCCTGTTATGCCTACAGTTTTCAGTTCAACCTTGCCTCTTCTCAGAATATCGAGAGGAGCAAGCGCTTCTACTGTTTCAAATCCTTCTGCAAGAAATAGATAAACCATACAGAAACTTCCTTTCTATATCAAATCCTAATCAAATACATCTCAAAACCGATGTGCATACAAATACACTCTATATTCTAACACATCTCTTCAATAATATCAAGCTTTTATCCTCATCGTTATCATAGCTTTTCCTTTAATTCCTTTTTCCTTTAAATATTACAGCGCTCGCATGGGTGAGTTCTGTTTTCTGTGTCTCCGACGGCCAAAGGCTCCGCCTTTGGAATCCGCCAGAGGCTCTGCCTCTGGACTCCGGCAGGGCTCCTCGCCCTGCACCTCACAAGGGGCTCAAGCCCCTTGACCCGCAAAATCGTCTATTATTTTCGTGTAACAAGCTTTATCGCAAAAGTCAGAAAATCAGCGTGTAATAATGGGGCCTGAACTGTTCAGACAGAGCGCAGCGATACCCGCGTTTAGGGTCCGGCGTTACACCGGGCCGGTTATTTGTGGTATTTGGTGTGGGAGAGGATGTTGAGGGAGCGGTATATCTGTTCGCACAGCATGACTCTTGCCAACTGGTGAGGAAAGGTCATTTCAGACATGGACATACGGATATCGGAAGATGTTTTTACTTCATCCGACAGTCCCCAGGAACCGCCTATTATAAAACAGATATTTCCGCTGCCGAAAGAAGCGTTCTGCTGAATGACTTCCGCTAACTTTTCGGAAGAAAAACGTTTTCCCTCAATGCACATTGCTGCTGCCGTACAGTTTTTCGGCAGCTTTGAAAGTATACGCTCGCCTTCTTTTTTAACTGTATTTTCTATCTGGCTTACGGAAGGCGAGTCGGGAAGTTTTTCCTCATCAACTTCTATTATACAAAAATCTGCAAATCTGCTCATTCGCTTACTATACTCTGCTATTGCTTCTCTCCAATAGCTTTCTTTCAGTTTACCTACGCATATAATACTTATCTTTACCATTTCATTTCTCCGTTATTTGCCTCAATAGATAAGAGTTTCTCCGCCTACTTCTGGTACTACCCTCAGAATATAATCTATGTCCCTTTTCATACCATTAATATCAAGCTCACATTTCGCTGTCTGCTCTGCAAGAAGAGGCATATTGTTTTCTCGGCTCAGATGCGCAAGCAAAAGTCTTGTTGTACCATTTTTCACCAGTCTTACAAGCTCCGCAGCACAGGTATCATTGGACAAATGTCCTACATCAGACAAAATACGTTTTTTCAATATGTAAGGATAACTTCCGCTTTCAAGCATACGCACATCATGATTGCTTTCTATCACGACTGTGTCACATCCTGTCAGCGCAGCAGTCATTTCTTCGGTAATATATCCGGTATCGGTGGCAAAGGCCGTTTTGCGTCCGTCAGAGGTTTCTACAACATATCCATACCCCTCTGCACAGTCATGGGATATCCTGAACGGGCAAATCTTCATCTCGTCCGTTTCGATTCCATCAGCACCTATAACCTCTGCATTCACTTTCTCATTTATATAGTTCTTCTGTTTAAGCTGCTTTAGTGTTCCTGCCGATGTATACACCTTTATACCATACCTTGACGCAAGAACCTTTAAACCGCTGATATGGTCGCTGTGTTCATGAGTGACAAATATAGAGCTGATATTTCCGGGGGAAAGCTCTCTGCTGCTGAGCGCATTTTCTATCTGCTTTGCACTTCTTCCCGCATCTATAAGTATGCCCCTTTCCGGCGAACCTATATAATAGCAGTTTCCGCTGCTGCCGCTGAAAAGCGGATACAATCTTGTCATTTCTTTTCCTTCTCCCTTATATAAAAACTGAAAAAAGGGCTGCCGCAAAAAGGACAGCCCCGGATATCATGCTGTTTTTATCGTAGGATCTTCACTGCGTATCTTCTTGATATCAGCGCCGAGAGCTGCGAACTTTTCCACAACATCTTCATATCCTCTTTCGATATGTCTGATATCTTCGATCTGAGTAGTTCCTACTGCGCCAAGACCCGCTACTATCATTGCTGCGCCTGCTCTCAGATCAGTCGCTTTTACAGGTGCGCCCTTGAGATGTTCCACACCTTCAATTACCGCAAGCTTCCCGTCAACAGATATCTCAGCACCCATTCTTCTGAGCTCCTCTACATAGCGGAAACGGTTATCCCATACTGCTTCATTTACAATACTTGTACCGTCAGCCATAGTAAGTATTGCAGCTATCTGCGGCTGCATATCTGTAGGAAATCCGGGATGAGGCATTGTCTTCACATTGCATCTTCTCAGACGATTTTCCTTTATAACTCTTACAGAATCATCATATTCCTCGATAACTACACCCATCTCACGCATCTTTGCCGTTATAGACTCAAGGTGCTTGGGTATAACATTATTGATCATCACATCTCCGCCTGCGCTTGCAACGGCAGCCATATATGTGCCCGCTTCTATCTGGTCGGGAATTATAGAATAAGTTGTACCGCCAAGATGAGAAACTCCGTTTACTTTTATAACATCAGTTCCTGCGCCTCTTACATCGGCACCCATTGAATTGAGGAAATTAGCAAGATCAACAATATGCGGCTCTTTTGCTGCATTTTCAATGATCGTTCTTCCCTCTGCCTTCGCTGCGGCAAGCATTATATTGACCGTAGCGCCCACAGATACAACGTCAAGATACACGTGTCCGCCGATAAGCTTATCAGCCTTCACCTTTATCATTCCGCTTTCAACACTATGGGATGCCCCCAGAACAGTAAAGCCTTTAAGATGCTGATCCACAGGCCGTACACCGAAATCACATCCGCCCGGCAAAGCTACTTCTGCTCTGTTATACTTTCCAAGCAGCGCGCCCATAAGGTAACTTGAGGCTCTCATATGTCTTACAAGATCATAAGTAGCAACAGGTTCTCTTATTCCCTTAGGATCAATTTCAAGCGTAGATTTCTCGATCCTCCTGACAGATGCTCCCATTTGCTGCAATATCTCCGCAATAAGATTTACATCCTGAATATTAGGTACATTTTCTATACGGCAGACGCCGTCCGATAAGATAACAGCGGGGATTATTGCTACTGCTGCGTTTTTCGCACCGCTGATCTTTACATTTCCGTGAAGCCTGTTACCGCCATTGATAACAATTTTTTCCAAATCAAACACTCCTGATCAAAATAATAGAGTATATAAAACTTCATCTTTAAAACCGCAGCCGTATATCAGCTGCAGCGCTTTTCACAGTACAAACCAATGCTCGTTTGTATACATTTTTCCTTACTGGATACAAATCTACTCTTGAGTTATAATAATACAAACTGCCCCAATTGTCAATAGATTTTTGGGATAAAACGACGTTTTCGGAGATTTTAACCCATATTTCTGCTTTTTGCGCGCTTTTAATGTAAAGTTTTTTTGTTTACGCATAATTTATCTTTTTATGCTGTAAAGCAGATCGCTTCACAGCATCCTATTTCGTTTATTATGCTGTATAGAACTCATACAAAGCCCTGTACGTCATATATACATCAAGCTTTGAAACTACTTCCATAGGAGCGTGCATGGAAAGCACGGGCACACCAAGGTCAACAACATCTGCATTAAGGTTAGCCACGAATTTAGCGATAGTTCCGCCGCCGCCACCGTCAACCTTGCCGAGTTCACCTGTCTGCCAGAGCACTCCTGCATTATCAAGTACCTGTCTGATTTTTGCCATATATTCTGCGCTTGCGTCAGAGGTAGAATATTTTCCGCCGCTGCCCGTATATTTTGTGATAACAGCGCCGCAGTTGATAAAGGATGAATTATTTGCCTCAAAGGCGGAAGCATATGTGGGATCATATGCTGCATTTACATCAGCGGAGAGGCAGGTGCTTTTTGCCATAACGTGTCTTGCCTTTTCGCCGTCCGATTCCGCTAAATCAGCTACAAAATCTATAAGATAGGTTGACTTCATACCCGTGTTTCCGTCACTGCCGATCTCTTCCCTGTCGGTCAGAACCGTGATTATTGTGCTTTCGGGCATATCAGTATCTATTGCTGCCATAAGCGCAGGATAAGCGCAGACTTTATCGTCATGACCGTACGCACCTATCATACTTCTGTCAAAGCCCAGATCTCTTGCTTTGAAGGCAGGCACCATCTGAAGATCTGCCGAAAGGAAATCCTCCTCCACGATACCGTATTTCTCAAAAAGTATATTCAGTATATTAAGCTTAACGCTTTCGCTTTCTTCATCCTCGTTAAAAGGTCTGCTGCCCACAAGGACATTAAGATGTTCGCCGTTGAATGCCTTTGTCATTACCTGCGACATCTGTTCTACAGCAAGATGAGGAAGAAGGTCTGTTACACAGAAGCAGGGATCGCTTTCATCCTCGCCTATTTCGATATTAATGCTGCTGCCGTCTTTAAGGGCAACAACACCGTGAAGTGCAAGCGGTACTGTAGGCCACTGATATTTTTTGATACCGCCGTAGTAATGTGTCTTGAAAAGCGCAAGATCCTTATTTTCATAAAGCGGATTAGGCTTGAGATCAAGACGCGGAGAGTCGATATGGGCAATACCCAGTCTGACGCCGTTATGCGTACCGTTTTTGCCTATAACTGCAAGCATAACTGCCTTGCCCCTGTTATTGACATAAACCTTGTCGCCTGCTTTATATGTTTTGGCAGGATCGTACTCTGTAAATCCTGCTATTTTTGCGGCATCAAGCGCATAGATCACCGCTTCTCTCTCAACCTTTGCATGATCGAGAAAGTTCTTGTATTCTTCACAGAATTCGTCTGCTTTTTTCATTTCTTCCGCGCTTACCTTGCGGCATCCGTTTTTTCTGTTCACAAACAGTTTTTCCTTCAAGAGGGCTGCCTGTGATTTTTCTTTTGTTTCTGACATAATAATCTTTCCTTTCTTAGAAATTTCGGACTTAATCGTCCGCATTTACCTCTTCTGCTTTTTTATCCAAATCGAAATTATCCGTATCTATATCAGCCGGGTCAACAGGTATGCCTCCCCCGCTGTCCATTTCCTCGTATAATTTCCGGAAAATACTCTTGTTTCTCTGCACACGTCTGAAATAATTATCTGTTTCCTCAATAGGAGCTTTTTTAATAGTTTTTCCGTCGTCCGAATATTCTTTATTCTGGAGCCAGTTTTCAACATTACCCGGACCTGCGTTATAAGCGCACAGCGCAGTTGATTCTACATTATCAAACTGTTCAAGCATCAGTTTAAGAAGATGTGTACCGTAATCTATGTTTATCTCGGCATTTACAAGATCTCCGACCTTATAATCCTCGTATTCCTCGTCGACATAGTAAGTCTGTATCCACTCAAAGCTGTCGGGCATTATCTGCATCAGTCCGATAGCCCCCGCTCCCGACAAGGCATTGGGGTCAAAATTGCTTTCTGTTTTTATAACGCCATAGATCAGGAATTTATCTACTCCGTATTTTTTGGAAGCCTGCTCAACTTCCTTCTGATATTTCATAGGGTAGCTTGAATAAACATATTTATCGTGGGCCGTTTTCAGTCCCAATGCGGCAACAAAAACTCCTACAAATACAGCTGTCAGGCATACAATGACCATGATCACTTTTTTGAATTTGTTTTCCTGCCTATGTACCTTATTAGTCTTTACCGGGAAAGAACGCGGTATCTCGGATACCTTGGTTATCTTTTTATTCCTGTTGTTCATGATCAATTCTCCATTTCCCTGAATAATTAACAATCAATAAAGAATAATGAATGACAGTTCTGATTTCAAGAAAAATTCAACCGCCTGTCCGCTGCCTGATTCTTTTCAGACAAAAATTTCCTGACATACTCTGAAAGCTTATCCGCCGATTCAGCAGGCGGCTCAGAGCCGTCAAGCACAATATCTGCTTTTTCTGTGTAGTAAGACATATCGTGCTGCGCATTCATACGGAGCAGCGCTGCTTTTTCATCAATACCATCCCGTTTCATTATTCGCATTTTTCTGACTTCCCATGGCGCCGTTACAACTGCAATGATATCGCACAGCTTACCGCCCCCGCTTTCAAACAGCTGCGGCGCGTCAAAAATTATCATATTATAATGTTTATTCCGAAAAAAATCAATATATTCCTCTGTTTTTTTTATAATAAACGGATGAGTTATACTATTGAGCAAATCAGTAGAAGCTCTGTCGGAAAAAGCTTTTTTTGCAAGCACTGCTCTTTTTAGGCTACCGTCTTTATCAAGAACATCTTCGCCAAAGGCTTCGGCAAGGCTTACAAGGCATGGACTTTTCGCCTTCATTACCTCTCTTGCAACGGCATCGGCATTTATTACAGCTGCGCCTGTTTTTTCCAGAGCTGCGCAAACCGAGCTTTTTCCTGCGCCCGTCTGACCTGTCAGTCCGATTATCAAAGATGTATTCATAGTTTTGTCACCCTGAAACCTGCCGCGCGGATTATTCTGTTATAAACTGCCAGTCCCATACCTTCTTTTTTCGGGCAGTGCGCAAACACCCTGCTGCATTTTTTTTCATCTGCTTCTCTTAAAGCAGAAAAAAGGTGATAGGCATAAGCCGCATCATCGTTTTTCGCGCCTATAGGGATTTTAACACACGAAAAAGAGTCTGCCTCCTCATTATAACACAACACAGCGGTTTTGTCATCACTGTGTTTATGAATATATTCATAGAATTTATCATCATCTCCGTCAAGAAGAATGACCTCCGCCTTCGGGGAGTAATGCTTATACTTCATTCCGGGGCTTGCAGCTTTCTGATTTTTTCCCAATGGCTGAGTTACGGCGCTGTCAATTATTACCTCACCGATGACAGCGCTTATCTGTTCGGCAGTTATCCCGCCGGGACGCAGGATTTTAGGCGTACCCTCTGCCAAGGTTATTACCGTAGACTCAACGCCTACAGAACATTCTCCGCCGTCCAGAACCGCATCTATTCTTCCATCCATATCGCTTATAACATGGGCGGCAGTCGTAGGACTCGGACTGCCCGAAAGATTTGCCGACGGGGCTGCAAGGGGGCAGGATGCAGAAATAAGCGCCTGTGCCACGGGATGCGACGGAAATCTTACAGCAACGGTATCGAGTCCCGCGCTCACTTCCTCCGGTATTCTGTGGGATTTAGGCAGAATTACAGTTAGAGGTCCCGGCCAGAATTTTTCCGCAAGGCGCTGTGCCTTTTCGGGAAATTCGCTTACAAGCATATCTATCTGAGAAAGCTTTGATATATGTACTATAAGAGGATTATCCATAGGTCTGCCTTTTGCCTTAAAGATGGATGCTACAGCTTCTCCGTTCAGCGCGTCAGCCGCAAGACCGTATACTGTTTCAGTCGGCATTGCAACAAGACCGCCTTTAAGTATTATACCCGCTGCTTTTTCTATGTCATTTACCCCGAGTATCAATGTTTCCAATTCTATCCGTCCTTTTTATTCTCAATATCTTTTGATCTGTGATTCCTTGCCGAACTCTGTTGCTGCATCACGGCGGCTGTCCACATAGAAGTTTCCTTCTTCGTTGACCTCGCCCGTATAGAAGAGGGGTTCGCCTTTTTCGCCGCGGTTCATAGCGGGGTCGTCCTTGCTTGTCGGCAGCTGTGATCTGTCGGCAGGACTTTCCTCATCCTTGTTCACTGCCCCGTAATTTCTGATATTATATTCCGTATTTACAAAGAATTCATCATCTTTTTGTTCATTTCCTGTGTAGAATCCTTCCATCTCAAATTCAAGATCATCCTTTGTTACTGCAAGCTTAGGTTTATATTTGCCTTTGTCCGAAAGAATGGTTTCAGCTGCATTTTTTATAGGCTTTATCAAGAACGCACCTGCAATCAAAAACATCAGCACAGCGCCGACAAATGTTGCTGTTATAGCCTTCTGGGAATAAGCTGCATTAGTGGGGGACATATCTATCATAAGCCCTAAAAATACATCGTTTTTATTTATATTCACTGCTTTATTAAATCTTTTGAAAAACAGTTCCTGTTTGATGGCCTGAGAATACTTAGCTGACATAGTACGTACTTTACCCTTATAATATACCTCTGAGATCTTTCCGTCATGAAGCTGCTGCATAGAACTTGCAAGTTCAGATCCCACCGGCGCACGAAAAAGCATTATCTTTCCCGTATCGGATTTTGCAAAATACAGTATGAGGCTGCCGTTGCCGCTTTCAATATTGTTGGTCATACCATTTTCACTATTTTCATCCATTCTATAAACATATTCGGTGATTACTCCGTTCACAACCTGACCTTCTTTAAAGCTGTCATAATCCTTGTACGTTAATAAATACGGCGCGTCATTATTTTCTTTTATCATTCTTACACCGCTTATGATCTGAGATATACATAGTAATATGCAGATAAATGAACAAATAAAAAGTGCAATTGTTCTTTTAGTTCCTGTAAATTTGCTTTTGAACATTTTTTATCTCCTTTCATGATCGGATGGAATTTTGTTTGTCGTAGATTTATTATTTCAGCTCAGTTTTCCTGTTCTTTCATTTTTTCTGCTCTGTCTGCCGCAGTAAGGGAATCTATTATTTCATCAAGATCTCCGTTTAGTATATCATCTATTTTGTAAAGAGTAAGACCTATTCTATGATCTGTCACACGTCCCTGAGGATAGTTATATGTACGTATACGCTCACTTCTGTCGCCTGTACCTACCTGGGATCTGCGCTGCTGTGCCACCTGACCGTGTTGCTTTTCCCGTTCTGCTTCAAGAAGTCTTGAACGCAGAACCTTCATAGCCTTGTCTTTGTTTTTGTACTGACTTCTTTCATCCTGACATTCTACCACAAGACCCGTAGGCAGATGTGTTATTCTGATTGCTGATTCGGTTTTATTGATATGCTGGCCGCCTGCGCCGCTTGAGCGGAAGGTGTCTATTTTAAGGTCGGCAGGGTCGATCTCTATCTCAACGTCTTCTGCTTCCGGAAGCACTGCCACTGTAACTGTAGAAGTATGTATACGTCCCTGAGTTTCCGTATCGGGCACACGCTGTACACGATGTACTCCGCTTTCAAATTTCATTTTGGAGTATGCTCCTCCGCCGCTGAGCATAAAGCTGACTTCTTTGAAGCCGCCCAGCTCGGTTTCATTGGCATTGACTATCTCACTTTGCCAGCCTTTTTTTGCTGCATACATTGAGTACATTCTGTAAAGCACTGCGGCAAACAAGGCTGCTTCTTCGCCGCCTGCGCCGCCTCTTATCTCAACGATAACATTTCTGTCGTCATTTGGGTCTTTCGGCACAAGAAGAAGCTTCAGCTCTTCTGTAAGAGTACTATGCTTTTCTTCCAGCACAGATATCTCTTCATCTATCATAGCTGAAAGCTCGCTGTCTTTTTCGGAAGCTTTCATTTCTTTTGCATCCTCAAGCTCGGCACAGCAGGCTTTGTATTCACGATATTTCAAGGCTACATCCTCGATCTCTTTAAGCTCCTTCATAGTCTGTGTGTATTTTTCAGCTGAACCTGCTACAGAAGGATCACACAGTCTTGAGGAAAGCTCCTCATATTTATTTTCAAAAATACTTAGTTTCTCAAACATTGTTATCTCCCGATCCTGTTCCTCTGATTATCTTGCGGATATTTTTCTCCGCCTTGCTTCTTGCTATCATTATGTCGTGACCGCACCCGCAGCAGCGTATGCGAAAATCCATACCCACTCTCAGTACATCAAACAGCTTTGATTCCTTCTTCCCACACGGATGCGCTTTTTTCATCTCAAGCCTGTCACCTACTCTTACATCCACAGCTATCCCTCTTTTCCGTCTTCCGACATCCCCATTATATCACATCATTCCGAATATTACAATAAAAACCGCCCGGCGAGGGCTTGCGCGAAACTTTTGCGCTTTATCTTTTCCACTTTATTCACTGCAATATCTTCTTGCCCTCAACCGAAGCTATAAACTATTAACTATAAATTATTATAAAACTGAACTGAACAGCATATGTATGGAAAGAGATTGAGTCATTCCGAGCGCAGGCAACGGATCTTTTATGCCCGGTAAAAGACCTTATATCGCAGCCGCTGCTCAGTATGACAAAATACTCAGATCATCTCGTCAGTCTTAAAATCCGATCCTCAGTAGAAGAAACTGCCCGTTGTCTCTTCATCATCAGGAACGGTATTTCTCAGCAGACTGAAACGGACGGGCTGATATGGCAGGAGAAACTGTGTCGGCATTACACGGGCATTCCTGCTGCCCAGCCTGTCGTCTGTGCCGTAAGGATCAAAGGGCGTTCCGGGGGCAAATGATCGTCTTCCCTCATAAAACATATTATTCTTCATAATATTATCACCTCGTAACAGATTTGCAGTTTTTTGCCTGCTCTGATATTATATGCAGCCCTCAGGTCAGGTAAACCGAAACGATCTATTTTCGGAACTTTGCACATGATACAGATTCATATTCTTGATTTTATTGTGAAAGGAAATGATAAAATGGCAGCCTTTTTTATAACAAAAAAATTAAGAAAACGACTTATTGTATGCCTTATCGGCATTACAGTAATGATATCAGCTTTTATCGTATTAAGCGGGATAAAAGAGGACGATCATATAGAATATAACGGTAAAAGCTACTCTGTCCGTGCCGATTCATTGGAAGACCACAAACGTTTTGCCTTACAGTTTGGTCTTACGCTAAGCACCAATCCTGCAATGATACAAAAGGTACGTATTCCCGAAAAATTCAACAAGGTATATACAGATTATAATGAAATGCAGAAAAATTCGGGTTTTGATCTCCTTCCCTACTGCGGACAAAAATGCACCCTGTACACCTATGAAATAATATCCGCGCCTTATAATAAAACTGCTGTGCTCAATCTGATAGTGTTTGATAACAAAATTATCGGCGCAGATATCTGTGATACTGTTTCAGGGGGTAAGATGAGATCTGTCTTCTCCTGATCAAGACATAAAAAACGCCGGTATGCTGACAATCACATACCAACGTTTATTAACTGAGTTTTATATTGTTATACAACCTTTACGTCAAACTTTTTAACTGCCGCCTGACCGTTGTTGTCTTTAACAACAACACGAAGCTGATAATCATCTGCTGATGTGGGTTTGAATTTTGCTGAATTGTTTTCGGTAAACTCTGTGCCAATCTTCACCCAGCGTTCGTTATCCTTATGCTTGAAATAATATGCGTAAGTATAAGGCTCTGTTCCGCCTTCACCTCTTGCGGCAATCTTCAGTGAGCCGCCTTTTTTTACTTCGGTTTTTCCGATCTTGCTTCTGTTCTCAAGAACCGAAAATTTGCTGTCGATCTTAAAAACCTTTCCAACGGTATTTTTATCCTTATCACGGATAACGACCTTCACCTGATAGTCTACATCATCCTTAGCCGTAAAGCTTGCAGTTCTCCTGCCTGAATATTCCTCGCCAATAGGATTCCATTTTTTGTTAGATGCCCTCTTGAAGTAAAATGCGTATTTAAGCTCGCTGTTTTCCACAGACGCTTTCGCAGTTATTTTTATATCCTTATCCTTTTTTGCCCAATAAGATATATTTTCAAAATCAGCCTTGCCTTCTTTAGTATCTGTTTTGCTGCTTTCCGTTTTGGACGAAGTCTGTGATGAAGCAGTACTGCTTTCAATTCTGCTTTCCTTTGATACCTCACCGGCTTTGCTGATCTCATAGGATACAGTATCTGCATCTTCTGATTTACCGTTATCGGATACGTCATTGCAGGCGCTGAAAGAAAGCACAGTAAAAGCCGTTAACAATGCGGCTGTTATTCTTTTAATATACAGATATGACAAAACCTTCACCTCATATAGATTATTGAACTGAATCAGATACAGACATCAGAACTTTCTGTATTTCTTCACAGGGCGATATTTTTTCTTGCGTCTGTTATATACGCCTACAATTATTATATAGATTATGATAAGCAAAACTATAACCGAGGCGGTTATTATAAACCATTCGGAAGTAGCTATAGTTTTAAGACCGTCCGCCGCTGTTATAAGATCGCTTCGCTCAACAGTTTCACCTGCTAAAAGGTCAACTGTTGCAAGCTGCTGATTTGCATAGCTCAGAGTCACAGTACCGATCTTATCTCCTTCTTTTACAGGAGCGTCTATTTCTTCGGGAACACTGAATGTTTTATCAATGCTCTCTATCGTAACATCATAGGGCATCAGCTCAGTGACACCTCTTGCGGGGATAAGCTGTATAGTATCCTTATTCCATGCGTAATTGATCCTGATTTCCTTCATAAGCTCATTCTTATCAAGAATTGTTTTTATAGAAAGATTATCAAAAGCCCATTCATACAGATTCACAGAATCTATCATCGCGCCGTTATCATAATCATTTCCGTTTTTATCCTCATACGGTGCGCCGTATGCTACACAGAGATATGTATATCCGCCCTTTGAGGCAGTGGAAACAAGGCAGTAACCCGAGTCATTTCCTGTTGCGCCTGTCTTTATACCCGCGGCATATTCATAATAATAATCTCCGCCCCGCCCCTCATCTATCATATAGTTTGTGGTGATAAGATAGCGATCTTCTCCCAGGCAGTCAGACTCAGTCATATTTGATATCTCATTGAATTCGGGCAGCGTCATGGCATACTTAGCTATTTTTGCCATATCAGCCACAGTTGTATAGTGATTCGGGTCATTCAGACCGTGAGGATTGGCAAAATGAGTCCCCGTACAGTAAAGCTCCTTTGCCTTTGCGTTCATCATATCAACAAATTTTTCTATACTTCCGTTGCCGATATAGTCCGCAAGTATCAGCGCAGCATCATTACCTGATGGTATCATAAGACAGCAGAGAAGCTGGTAGATACTTACCTTTTCTCCTGCTTTCAGACCTGCTACAGAACTTCCGGTTCCGTCAAGCATACTCAACAATCTTTCTTTTACCGTAACATAGGTATGGCGGTAATCACTTACGTTTTCAGCCGTAATTATATATGTCATTATCTTTGTAGTAGAAGCAGGAAAGCGTCTTGCATTTGCTTCTTGTTCAAAAACAACAGTCTCCGTATCAAGATTTTCAAGATAAACGGATTTGCTTTTCAGCTTCACATCCACATTGAAAGCAGCGGCATCCGCAGATATCGTTTCCGGCAGCAAAAAAGCTGACAAAACTATAAGACAGGATAACATTACGGATATTATTTTTTTCAATCGTATCAGCTCCTGCAGAATTCATTTTAGCCGTAAAAACAGCTATATATATTTTACCTTATTTTGCCGAAAAACACAAATATAAAACTGCTTAAATTTATGAACTATATTTTTATTTTTGTATACAACTTTTACCTTTATGTTACTCTTTGCTGTCATACTCTCAGTTCAATTCATATACGGATCAAATTGAGTCAGCTGTATTCCGCCGGTACCTCCGCCCGAATACTGATAGCTTATCATTTCATCAGACGAATAAATACTTCCCTTGGTTATAAGTCCGTCGCTTTCAAGCTGCCTGAGAAGCTCCAGAGCAAGCTCCCGCTTTTTTTCGGTATCTGCATTTTCGTACTCATCTGAACTGCACATATGGGAAACTCTTTCTTCCACCCTGGCCATATTGACTATCCATTCGTTGTATTCCTTTGCCGTACCGTCTTTTACAGACGCTTGTTTGATCTTATCAAGAGCCGCCTGTACTTCCGATGCGTTATTTATAATATATCTATCGTTATTATAAAGAAATCCTTTACCTTCAAATTTAATAAAATACGTGCTTTCGTCTTCAAAGGTGAAGGTCAGTTCCTGAGAATCATCAAGCACACGTTCTTCTGTCGGTTTTTCTATTTCAGACTTTTTAAGCGCTTCTGTAAGTTCTTTCAGCAAGTCGGCGTCCGTTGTATTATAGCTCATAACGCCGCTTTCAAGTCCCTGTGAATAATTCAAGGACACAGGATCTCCAAGCCCTTCTTTCCAGACGGTGATTATTTCTTTTTTTGCTTCTGAATTTTCGGCAGAACTCTGTACAGCAGCAGCTTCCTCTGACGATTCCGTGTTTTGTAACGAAGTATCGGACACAACCGATGACTTGCTTTCGACATAGGATTTTTCTTCACCATTCTCAGGTGAAGAATCTGACGTACATGACGAAAAAGAAAACATACAGCCTGCCAGCAATAAAAATGCAACATACCTTTTCATAACACACACCCTATCTTCATTACTGTTACTGCATCAGTTCATCATCGGAAACCTCATTACTGCTTTTCGGCTGATCATCTTTAACAGCATCAGAAGCTTCTATACTCGATTCATCAGACACATCATTAATTTCCTTGACATTTTCTTCTGATTCAGCAGAACTATTTTCAGTTAAAGATGATTCTTTAGATAATTCTATATTTTTTGTTTCAATTTCATTTCCAGCGCAGGCTGAAAGGGATAGGCACATGAGCGCGCATATTATAACAGCCATCATTTTATTTTTCATATACATTCACCTTTTTTGTGTCAGATAACATTATAATATTTTGTCGATATGGTTTTACAGAATATTTCTATTTGCTGAAACAGGATCAGTAGCAGTCGTAATTGTAAACTACCCGTGAAAAATCAAGATTTCTGAGATTTTCACGAGGAATAAGGAACGTGCCCGTACCCATATCGCCCCAAAGTATTTCAATGTCATTTTCTTGATCCATAACACTGTTAATCTCAAAAAGCACAGTGTCGCAGTCGGAAAGTTCACTGAAACATCTCGGATCATCCTGTGTGAAAAACGGATAGCCGCCAATAAATGCGTCTGCTCCTTCATCGCGGTCACTAAGTATATCATCCTTCACATTATCAAGAATATCCCACGCATTTTCAACATCCTCGTCATAAAGCTCGTTATAGCATTTCACAAGAACATCATTGAAACGATAATCAGAGATACCGGCTGCCGCCATATCCTTTTCAAGAGCCATAAGCTCATATTCTCCGTCAAACGGCAGATAATAGTCATCTTCTTCCGGATAGACAGGCATATCGTCGGCTGTCATAAGCTGTGACTCGTCAGTTATGATATTCTCGTGATATACGACCCTGAAATTATCCTGCCTTACAGCGCCGGCACCGGGTTCCGACGACATACCGTAAAGATCGTCAGGCGCAATAAAAAATTGAAGAATTCCCTTTTTCGGAAAATCAGAAATATGCGGCAGCTTTTCAAAATTGAGCTGAGCCAGAAGAACCAACGGCTTACCATTGAATTCATTTTGTTTTCCTTTCGGGTACTCTTCATTTTTAGGGAAATACGGAGTACCGCCTATTTTGCTGTCAAAAAGCCCCGCAGTACCTTTTCGAACTTTAAGTCTCAGTACCTCCTGAGGTGTAAGTACTTCATCAACTTTATTTAATACTTTTTCTATATCCATAAAAGATCTCCTTGAATATTTACAAAAATCCTGTTGGAAAAATTCCAACAGGATCTTGTTCTCAAATATGCTTAAATGGTTTTATCAGCCAAGTTCAGCAAAATACTTGATTGTTCTTACCATCTGGCTTGTGTAGCTGTTCTCGTTGTCATACCAAGAAACAACCTGTACTTCATACAGATCATCAGCGATCTTGCTGACCATTGTCTGAGTAGCATCGAAGAGTGAGCCAAATCTCATGCCGATAACGTCAGAAGAAACGATCTGATCCTCGTTATAGCCGAATGATTCGGAAGCAGCAGCCTTCATAGCAGCATTGATACCTTCCTTAGTTACGTCAGCACCCTTTACAACAGCTGTGAGGATTGTTGTTGAACCTGTGGGAACAGGTACACGCTGTGCAGAACCGATGAGCTTACCGTTGAGCTCAGGAATAACAAGACCGATAGCCTTTGCAGCGCCTGTTGAGTTAGGAACGATGTTAGCAGCACCTGCTCTTGCTCTTCTGAGGTCGCCCTTTCTGTGAGGACCGTCAAGGATCATCTGATCGCCTGTATAAGCGTGGATTGTTGACATGATACCGCTCTGGATAGGAGCATAATCGTTAAGAGCCTTAGCCATAGGAGCGAGGCAGTTTGTTGTACAAGAAGCAGCAGAAATGATAGTATCCTCTGTTGTAAGAGTATCTTCATTTACACTGAATACGATAGTCTTGAGGTCGCTGCCTGCGGGAGCAGAAATAACAACCTTCTTAGCGCCTGCATCGATATGAGCCTGTGACTTAGCCTTTGAGCAATAGAAACCTGTGCACTCGAGAACAACGTCTACACCGAGTTCGCCCCAGGGAAGCTCAGCAGCATTAGCCTTTGCATAAATTGTAAGAGTCTTGCCGTCAACTGTAATTGTACCAGCCTCGTCATCAGCCTCTACAGTATGAAGGTTCTCACCGATCTTACCGCAGTAGCCGCCCTGAGCTGTATCATACTTGAGAAGGTTAGCGAGCATAGAAGGCTTTGTAAGATCGTTGATAGCAACAACCTCATAACCTTCTGCACCAAACATCTGTCTGAATGCAAGACGACCTATACGGCCAAAACCATTAATAGCAACTTTTACTGACATGGGAATTACCTCCTGAAATTTTACTATGTCTATAAACAGGCGGATAAGTCACGCCGTTTGTTATCCGTTGCGAGACCCCACAAACGGTTCGCAGCAAAAAACATACCTGAATTCAATACACAGCACTGACATGACCCGTCATATTCCACTCATTTATAGTACTGTCATTATTTTATAGCATTTTAAGCAAAATTACAAGTGCTTTACGTAAAATTTAGCAATTTTTTTTACAAATCAACCCAAATAGCGAAAAAATCACGATTATCATAAGCGACAACCGTGAGTTTTTGTATATATTTTGTTCAATAAACAGTCACAAGGCAGCTTGCCTGCACACCGTTATAAAGTGTTACCGTGACCCATGCCTTACCCTTTTTCACAGCCTTGAAAGAACCTGTCCAGTCTGTTTTTGTCATTTTCACAACCGAGGGGTCGCTTGAACTGTATGTACGTTTTGCTGCCCCGCCGTTTGGAGGGAGCACAGCGCTGACTGTTGCTGTCTGTCCTACTCTCAGCTGAAGATTAGATACATTCAGACTTACCGTAGCGGGGATAAGCTTTACAGTAACCCTGCACACCGCCTCAAGTCCGTTATAAAGACGCACTCTGACATTTGTTGTTCCGAGTCCTACACCTATAAACTCTCCGACTCCGTTCGTTCTCGTCATACGCACGATACCGCTGTTATCGGATCTGAAGGTTTTCACTGATGAAGCCATATCCGAAGGTAATACAGCAGTAAGTCTGAATTTTTCATTTCCTCCGAGAGTCAGCGTTTGTTTTGACAAACTTACAGTTGTCGGAGCTTTTTTTACGGTGATCTTGCAGCTTATTTCAAGACCGTTATAAAGTCTTACTGTTACCCAGGCTGTTCCGGGACGCATAGCAGTAAACTTTCCTTCCCAGTTTGTCTTTGTCATTTTGACAATGCTGCTGTTGCTTGTACGGAAGGTTCTTACTGCCGCTGCAGATCCTGAGGGTATGGAAGCTGTCAATGTATAGCTTTCTCCTACTCCTACGGTAAGATCAACATAATTCAGCGATACGCTTGAAGGTGCGTTTTTAACTGTGACCGTACACGATGATGTTCTTCCGCTTATACTTTTAGCTGTTATAACAGCTGTACCGTTGCCTTTAGCGGTTATTACTCCGCCTGCCGATACAGAAGCAACATTTTTATTTGAGGTAGTCCAGGTCAGCGCGGTACATTTGGTCACAAGCTGATAGCTTTCTCCCACACCGAGAGAAATGCTTGACTTATCAAGTTCAAGCTTTACATCAAGAGCTACATTTGTTGAATTTGAGGATACGCCGATGCCAAGACCGTTGACATTTTTTGTACCGCTTATACTTCCGTCAATGATCGTGATATTATTTACACCGTTGCAGTATATACCGTAATCACGGCAGTTTCGTATCATATTGTATGATACGCTGCAGCTCTGGGAAAGGGACAGCAGTATTCCGAATTCTCCGCAGTCTTCTATTATGTTATTGCTGACAACAGAATCCTTGCACTGGCGATAATGTGCATCTATGGTATCCACCGGTCCGGGAAGCATTGAAATGCCTATCCCTCCACATCCTTTTATGTTACAGTTCTGAATTACCGTATATGACGAAGCCGAGTTATGTATACCGTCTGAACCGTTTGAAGAAATATTTGTTCTGTTGACGAAGGTGTTGGTAGATGTTGTAATGTGCATACCATAATTAACACAGCCTGTTATTGTATTTCCCTCATATGTATATCTTCCGTAATTTACGCGAGTTCCTACATTTATGTCGGCACTGTCCGAGATAAGGATACCGCAGCCTGCTCTTGATTCAGATCTGGTTGGATCTATATCCAGCTGCGAATTTTCCCTGGCATTGGAGAAGAAATTTCCGCTTATCTCACCCCTGTCGCTCTGGCTGCAGCTTACGGCATCTCCTTTAGGAAGGTTTACCCTGTTCCCGTACAAACGGAAGCCGCTGCTGCCGAATATTCTCAATCCGTGACCTCCGCAGTTGTCAACTATACATCCCGAAACAAGAAAGTCCGATGAACGATATGAATATATTGCTTCGCTTTTCAGATTTGTAAGCTTACAGTTCAGTACGGAAATATCCTGACAGCAGGCTATGTATATACCTCCGTATCCGAACGCTCCTCCGCCGTTTGTGGTTACTGAATCCACCTTTCCTGTTGTACATCTGCTGAAATTTACCAGTATAGACTCACCGCTGAGGTTCCATGTACCTCCTCTTACGGTAACATTTCTCATTTTGTATGAATAGATAACTTTATCGGCAGAACTTTCTATGATCGCCCCCGACGCATCCAGCGTCTGATTGCTGTACATTGTTAGTGTTTTTGTTATCCTGAATTTTCCTACAAGCTTAACAGTTCCGCCTCCGCCTCTGATTCTTTCCAAAGCATTCTGTATATCTGTTTCTGTTTCTCCTTTATTGGAGTTTACAACGATATTGGATACATAGCTGCTTGTCTGTGAAGCAGACTGTGCTGCTGAAACAGTAAGTATTCCCGCCTGCTGCGGTGCTGCAATAAGCACAGATAATGCCGCCAGCAGGACAGCAGCCGTTTTTTTCATTTTCACTATACCACTCTCCTTTTGCTGTTTTTTCATTTAATAAGCTTATATTTCAGATAATAACAAGCCTATCTTTTTGTTGATTATAACTATATTTCATATCCCTTTTTAAATAAAGTATAAAGAAAATGTGTAAACATTCTCATTTTCGATAAAACTCCAATTATATTTTACACTTCTATTCCCTCATTGTCAACCCCCCGGCGCCCGGCGAGCCGCCGGACCCTAAACGCGGGTATCGCTGCGCTTACGCTCCGCTCTGAACTCGCAATTCAGGCTTTACTGCCCGCGTATCAAGCTTCTTGAGCAGCTCATTTTTTTACCATAGATAATACCGGCGAGCCGCCGGACCCTAAACGCGGGTATCGCTCCGCTTCGCATCCGCCCTGGGCTCATCGCTGCAGCCTTTACTTGTCGCGGTTATTACTTTTTGATCGGCTGATAGTTTTATAATCCTCACCTCTGTTTTTTAGTAATTCAGTAATAATTAATCGAAAATTTACTATATCATTATTCATTATTCATTATTCATTATTCATTATAAGGTGTACCCGATTTACTGAACAACTAGAATAGAAGTTAAAACTGCCGCTCGGCTTCCCCTTCGGGGCAATGCTGTCAACCTAAGACTTTGACGAAAGATTTGAAGACTTGTTTCGCTGCTAACGCAGCGACCAAGGGCGCTGCCCCTGGACCCTGCAAGCCTTTGAAAAGGCTTGAGCGAAACTTTATCAATTATGTTTACCTTAAATTGAAACCATTGCCCCTTTGGGAAAGCCGTCATTCGCAAGGATGACCTTGACAGAACTCACAATAACAAGTAAAGCGGATTTAAGCTAAGAAAATCTGAGCCAACAAGCTTTGACCTTGATGCTATCGTATCATGGAACACTTTAGATAACTTACAGCGACAAAAATTTCAACTTTAAACGAAAAAATCTGAACCGCCGCTGCTCTGAGCTCTGAGCCCTTAGCTTTGAGCTAATTATAATTAACCATATACTAAACTTCGATATATAAGGTAGAAATCGGATAAGTCTGTTTTGCCGTCCGAATTTATATCTGACGCATTTAATTCAACTTCATTAAGATCGGTTTTTCCTGTTATGTAATCGGATACCTTTTTATAATCATTTCTGTTTATCTGACCTTCTCCTGTCACATCTCCCTTGACTACGGTTATAAGTTCGGTTTCATTTCCTCCGCCTGAGAAAACAAATTTCCAGCCGCTGCCAACAGTACCCGATTTTACTGTTCTTCCGTTATGATCATATACAACAATTTCATAGTCGCCGTAATTTAGCTTACTTTTCAGTTGAGATACTGTCATCCCCTGCTTTACAGCTGAAATATATTTTCCTTCTATTTTCAGTTCGGAAGATGTTATCATTTTGGGGTAAAAAGTCGGATGATCGGTCTGAACCGGGATCATGCAGCTGCTTTCGGCTAAAAACAGTCTGTTGTCGGAATCAGTGTATGCTACAGTGTTTCCGCTTACATACAGATTCTTTATCTGCACACCTGTATCACAGTATACGGAAATATTATCATTATCATCTATCCGGTATATAGTGCTGTCTTCGGCAGCATACAGATCAGTCAATGTCCTGCAAACCAACGGGAATCCGGTATGATATATTCTTTTGAAGCCTTCTGTTGAAGACAATGTGTATACATCCTGTCCGCTGTAATAATACTCTCCGCCGCATCCTATCTGCCCTGAGGGTATTTCTCCGCCTGTCAGTATATTTGTACCGACGTTGACAATTCCGCTGTCTGTAAGGCAGTAAACATTGTATGCGCAGCCATCAGTAAAAATATCCCTCGCATACGAAGGCAGTGATATTGTACCCATCAATTCACCCGTGTGATTGCAGATATACAGTTCTTTATTCTTCCTGTCAGCAAGATATATATTCCTGTTTCTGTCTATGCAGACTAAAGGTTCTTTTATGTTTATATCTTTATGTGTTATCAACGTTGATTCGGTCTTACCGCTGTAAACATTACAGGTAACAATGACTATTGTGTTTCTGGCATACGATAACAGTACCGCATCCGTGCCGCAGAAATTCACACTGCTGACGGCTATACTGTCAGCAGACACATCATAAACACTGCCGTCAGCAGAAACATGGTTTATATAATATTTTGTATTGTCCCGGGTAATAATAACAAATCCGCCGCACTTATCGGGAAAAATGCTTGTGTTGCTCAGATATACCATATCTGCCGTATAAACCTTACCCGGAATAATACATACAGCCAGCAATACAATACACATAAATTCCGATATAACTATTCTAATGATCTTTCTGACCATATGTTACTACCTCTTTTTTTCGTTTGTATGATAATTATACATCAAATTACGACAAAAATGGTGAAAAGTATACAATAATCACTTTTATTATTAAACAAATTATTGCATATACTTTTATCTATCCTGCACATCGGCGGGTTTTCAACACCGCAATGTTAAAAAGTTGAAAACTTATCAACCGTTTCAACATATGTGTTTCTAAACTGTATATGTCCCTGAAAAAACAGGTTTTTTAATGAATTATCTGTAATTTGCACATAATAAAAGATGAGGTGAATATTTATTTTTCTTCACAGGATGTCATTTTATGTTGAAAGTTTGGCTTTAATGTGTTAAAATTTTAATGTAAAACATTGTCAATTATTTATGTTAATGCCATCCCTGAGATATGGGATATTTATGCAAAGGAAGAGAGGAATTATTATGTGTGGATTATGCGGGTTTACAGGTCATATTGCAGAAAAAGAAAAAGTTCTTAAAAAAATGACTGACGTAATTACTCACCGTGGACCCGACAGTGCCGGTTTCTATCAAGACAGCAGGATATCTATGGGATTCCGCCGTCTGAGCATTATTGACCTTGAAGGCGGTCATCAACCCATTTACAACGAGGACAAGACCCTTGTTCTTATGTTCAACGGCGAAATATATAACCACAACGATCTTCGTGAAGAGCTTATGGAACTTGGGCATAAGTTTTATACCAAAGCTGACTCCGAGGTACTTGTACATGGTTTTGAACAGTGGGGCGAAAAGCTTCTGAACAAGCTCAGAGGAATGTTCGGCTTTGCTATATACAACACCAAAGATGGATCTGTATTCATTGCCCGTGATTTCTTCGGAATAAAGCCTATGCACTATGCAGTAGTTAACGGCGAGCTTATTTACGGTTCAGAGATCAAGAGTATTCTTGAGCATCCTTCATATGTAAAAAAATTCAATTACAGAGCGCTGGATAATTATCTTTCTTTCCAGTACGTTGTACCGCCCGAAACATTTTTCGAGGGAATATACTGTCTTCTGCCGGGACATTTTATGTGGTTCAGGGACGGCAAGGTAACAACCACCCGTTATTTTGAAGCTACATTTGAGCCTGATATGTCACTTACCGAAAAAGAGGCTGTTGACAAAATAGAAGCAGTTTTTGAAAACTCTGTCAATGCCCATAAAATAAGTGACGTTGAAGTAGGCTGTTTCCTTTCCAGCGGAGTTGACTCAAGCTATGTATCCACATATTTTGCAGATCAGAAAACATTCACTGTCGGTTTTGACTTTGGCGAAAGATACAACGAAATAAGCTGGGCAGAAGGCTTGTCAAAAGAGATAGGCGTTGATCATTACACACATCTTATCGGTTCGGAGGAATTCTGGGAAGCTGTTCCTAAAGTACAGTATCAGATGGATCAGCCGCTTGCCGACCCGTCATGTATCGCATTATATTTCGTATCCAAGCTTGCAAGTGAGCACGTAAAGGTAGTACTTTCGGGTGAAGGCGCAGACGAGCTTTTCGGCGGTTATACAGTATACAACGAACCTCATGTATTCAAGCTATATCAGAAGATACTCCCTGAAAAGGCAAGATATGCGCTTGCAAGAAAGGCAAAAAAGTGGCCGCATATAAAAGGCAGAGGTTACATCCTCAGAGGCGCAAGAAAAACGGAAGACAAATTTATCGGAAACGCTTTCATGTATGATGACAAAGAGAAGAAAGAGATACTTAAAGACAGTTCCATTGTCACACGTCCTCAGGATCTTTGCCGTAAATTCTATGACAGAGTAAAGAACTATGATGATGAAACAAAGATGCAGTATCTTGACATAAACCTGTGGATGGTAGGAGATATCCTTCTGAAAGCTGACAGAATGAGTATGGCTAATTCACTTGAACTTCGTGTACCCTTCCTTGACAAGGAGGTATTCAAGGTTGCAAGAACGATCCCCACAAAATACCGCATTGCGCACGGCACCACAAAATATGCGCTTCGTCAGGCTGCACTTCGTCACCTGCCGAAAGCCACCGCACAGAAGCCGAAGTTAGGATTCCCTGTACCCACAAGAGTATGGCTAAAAGACGAGAAATACTACAACAGAGTAAAAGAAATGTTCCGCTCTGAAACTGCCGAAAAATTCTTCAACACTGATCTCATCGTATCCTATCTTGACGATCATTTTAACGGCAAAGAAGACAACAGCCGCAAGGTCTGGACGATCTACGTCTTCCTCGTCTGGTATAATATATATTTTAGTTAATAGTTATTCCGCCGTCAGAGGGTGAAAGTCGAAGTTGTCAAGAAAACTGTAAATAATGTAAGCGCAAAAGTTTCGCAGAGGCCTTTTCAAAGGCTTGCGGGTCCAGGGCTGCCGCCCCGGCAGGGTGCAGGGGCGGCAGCCCCTCCGCAGGGGCGCAGAGAGGAAAAGTAACGAAAGAAAGAAAAAGGCATATTATATTGATACAAGGGTAAATTCATACGCTTTGGAATAAAAAGATTAGGAGGATATGTTTTATGCCCGAAAATATAATTATGCCTGATGAAGAAGAGAAGCTGCGTTTTGATCATGTGAGAGAGGCAGTTTGTATAAATGCGCCGAGAATATATGACTCTTGCTCGGATAAAGACTGTCTTGAGGATCTGCCGGTACTGCTGACAAAGCCCGGTCAATGCCTTATAGATAAGGCTGCAAGCGTGCGGCTCAATACAGTAAATGTCTGCAATGTTTCCGTAAGCTTACAGCCCGTTCCGTTCCACAACGGCTTCTATGCCATTGATATGATATTCTATTTTGACGTTGGACTTGATGCGTTTATGGCACCCAATGCCCTTCCGATGCCCGTAAAGGGTCTTGCTGTATTCTCAAAAAGAGCAGTACTTTTCGGCAGCGAAGGCAGCGTAAAGATTTACACGTCTGACTGTCCCGATGCACCAGAAGGTCTTTCGGAAGTATCACAGAACTGCCCGAAAGCTATAGTTCAGGTAGCAGAGCCTGTTGCACTTTCCGCAAGGCTCGAAAGACATCACGACTGCCATATGCCGCCGCTGAGGATACCTGAAAGCATTATACGCAGATACGGCGGAGAATTTGTTCAGAATGAATCCGAAAAAGATGTTCTTGTATCAATAGGTATGTTCACCATAGTACAGCTTCAAAGGGATGTACAGATGATGATACCCTCTTACGATTTCTGTATGCCCAGAAAAGAATGTATTGCAAGCTCGGAAGATCCCTGTGAGCTTTTCAGCAGCATAGACTTCCCGACAGGCGAGTTCTTCCCGAAAGATCAGCCTTCGGACAATAATTTCCACCCGTGCAGACGTTCTTCTGACACAGATAAGCTTTAATCCCAAAACATCAAACCTATCAATATTCTTAAATTAATAAATACCCTGCACAACTACTTCACCTGAATTGATTTCAACCGGTTCACCGCTGTTGTCACGGATGAGAAGATTTCCCTCGTCTGTTATATCAACAGCGGTGCCTTCTATTATCCTGCCGCCCCTGTGCGCAGTAACATTCCTGCCAAGTGTGGCGCAAAGACTTTTGAAATGCTCTTTCATATTCCTCGGAAAACCGCTGAGAAACTGTCCTGCCGCAATATCAAGATCTCCGATAACTACTGATAAAAAATCATTCCTGTCTATTTCCATACCGCTTTCTAAATATAACGAAGTAGCTTTGTCCTTTATCTCCTCGGGAAATTCCTTGTTATTCACATTAATACCTATACCTACTGCCACAAAATCAACACGGTCAGTCTGTGCTGTCATTTCTGTCAGTATACCGCAGATCTTTTTGCTGCCTATAATTATATCATTCGGCCATTTTATTCTTGCGTCCAGACCTGTGAATTCCCTTACGGCAACACATACTCCATATCCTGCCGCAAGTGTTATACCCGATATCTCATTCGGCGGAAGCTCGGGACGCAGCAGAAACGTAAAATATAATCCCCCGCTGTCCGATTTCCAGGAACGCCCCAGTCTGCCCTTTCCGCCCGTCTGCCTTTCGGCTGCTATAAGCAATCCGCTTTCCTCACCTGCGGCTGCTCTGCGCTTGATCTCCTCGTTAGTGGAGTCCACAGTTTTCATTACCTCTATCCTTGTTCCTACCACAGAAGTTTCAAGCCCTGACGAAATAAGTCCCGTATTCAGCTGATCAGCCTTCTTTTTCAGACAATAACCCCTGTTTGTTACAGAGTCTATTACATATCCATCCTCACGCAGTCTGTTTATGGCTTTCCAGACTGCTGTACGTGATACACCAAGAATTTTACTAAGGTATTCTCCTGAAACATATCCATTATGCGATTCTAAAACTGACAGTACCTTATCTTTCATTTTCTTCATCCCTTGCTGCAATAATTGTCATAAATTCAACAAATGACGCTCTGCACCTGCGCAAAGCGTCATTTTCATATTATTTTTTCTTTTTTCCGAGTGCAACTGCCAAGGCTTTTGTTATAGCTGTACCTACTGCAAAGCAAACGACAGCTTCCACAACAGCCTGAACACCAACCATTGCTCCGAAAAACAGAATAACATCTCCTGCTGCCTTATCGGCAACTCCCGTAAAAGTACCTGCCATATCTTCCGATAATCCGTTCAAAGAAGGCGAGGATGCTGCTATCAGCTTTATTTCTGCATACAAAGCCGACATAAACAGCAGAGTATTCAGCACGGGAACAGACAAGCTTGTCACTACATAGGAAACAAACTTTGTCTTATCTATCTTATTCAGTCCCTGAAAGATAAGTCCGCCCAGAAGACCTTCAAATATTCTCGGAACAACACATAGTAAAAATGTCAGTACCGGATCAAGCTGAAAAAGCGCGCCTGTCAACAGACTCATACCTGTTGCAGCCTGTATAAAACTTGTCAGACCAAACATTCCTCCGACAATGGCAGCATCTTTCGGCTTTAAAATAGCAGCCGCAACTATGACAGGCAGCGTCATAAAAGTAACTTTAAGCGCACCTATCGGTATATATCCTATCGGTGTGAAGCCCATAATGATAGTGATAGCAGCAAGCAGACCGAGTATTGCCAGATTCCTTGTACGCTCATTCACCCTCATTCTTGAGGAATTGGTAACAGACTTTTTTTGCGCCTTTTTCTTATCCTCAGCAGTCATTGCTTTCATATTTATTACCTCCTGCTGTTTCCTGTGGGAATACAGCGAATAATTTTATTGCATTATCTAAAGTATCCTTCCTGAACGGATAGGATCTGTACGCTTGCGTTAACAATAATATCAGTTATCGTTTTCGGCTTCGCTGTCGTTTTCTACCTTACGGCTGCGTCTTTTTTTGAACTGACTGATCGTTTCGGCAGCTTTTTCGGCAACTGTTTTATCATCAGCTTCTGCTGTTTCTTCGGTCTTTTCTTCATCAGCAGCAGCTTCTTCCTGTTCTTCGGATTCATCGGCAGATTTCTCTTCTGCTTCCTCACTTTTTGTTTCCTCAGCAGCGTCTTCACCTGCTACAGCTATAGTGATATCCGAGCCTTCATCTTCGATCTCAATTGCAGCCTCTTCAGAAGGTTCTGCTTCTTCCTGATCATTGCTGCGTATCATATCCACGGTATCAACCTGTGAGGCAGGTACACCGTAGACCTTTACATAATCATAACGTGCCTGTGCTTTTTTAAGTCTTTCCTCAGAAAACTTGATCACTTCGCAGATCTGACTCATATCATTTTCCTCGGCATTACCCTGAAGCATTGAAAAATACTGCTTGCCAAGTGCAATATAAGCACGGTTTATCATGTCTTTCTCAGTTTTGATGATAGCTGAAAGACGGTTCAGCTGAGCCATCTGTCTGTTTTTCTCCACAAGAAGATCTACTGTTGTTGCAAGACCCTCTCCGACCTTATCTAAAATATTCATAAGGATCCTCCCTCCTGTATTGCAACACCGCTCGAGCGATATTGTATCCTGAAAATTTTTTGCGTTCAATATCTGTAACGCCAACATCATACAACTTTATTATACTACAACCCCCATTACTTTTACAATACCTTTCTCAAATTTTTTGCCGGCGCCAGCGTGACGCTGGACCCTAAACGCGGGTATCGCTCCGCTTCGCATCCGCTCTGAACTCACTATTCATACTGTACTGACCGCGTATCAGGCTTTTCTGAGCGGCTCAGCGACAAATAAATCAGCTTTTAGCAAAGAAAATTTTAGCCGCCATGCTTTGAGCTAATAGCCATCTGCTTTGAACTGCGGAGCCAGATTTTATTAGCCGCTCATTTTGCAATAAAGTTTATGCTGCCATAGAATTTTCAAGAGTTTATTACTTTTAGCCGCCATGCTTTGAGCTAACTGCTACCCGCTTTGAGCTAATTGCTCTCACTATTTACCTACTACTTGAAAAAGGCTTGTGTTTCATTGTATTCACCAAGAATAAGGATCTGATCACTGTATTTCTCGGGCAGGGTATATGCTATCAAGCCTTTATGCGTGCCGTCATAGTAATAGCTGTCATCTGTCATGTTTATTGTAGTAACGGAAATGATCTTTCCATCATATTCTATGCTTTTGCCATCCTTATCAGTCACAAATGATGTTATTGATACATCTGTACCTCCCTCATCCGTCGGAAAATCATTAAGCTCCATCTCATATTCTGCGCAAATCCATTCATAGTCATCTTCGGGCTTTTTATAATCATATTCATCCGATGAATCCATAAACTGTTTTACCTTAGCTGCCGCATCCTTTCCCTTGATCACGGAGGTTATCCGTACAGGCACGGGATAATATTTCTGCATTGATACCGAAAATTTTGCTGCGCTGCCCCATTCATCAATGCCCAGCGGAGTTGTCAGCGAAGAGGACACGGGTCGTATGCCGCTGTTATCTTCCGATACGGAAGAACTGTTTTCAGTTACAACAGACTGATCGTCCGTATCTTTTTCATTGTCCGTATCTTCGCCGCATCCGCACAGCATTATAAATATCAAAGCTGAGATCAATATTAAATGTGTTTTTTTCATAAATTTACCCCTTTATGATAAATCAGAATAATGTACTGCCAAAAAAGGGAACGACCCGATACCGGCCGTCCCCCTTTTCTTTGTATGCAGAAAACTTATATTTATTTCTTTGCACCGCAGCACTTTTTATATTTCTTTCCGCTTCCGCATGGGCAGGGATCGTTTCTTCCGATCTTCTTTACACCTCTGACTGTCTTATTGACAGATTCTGCTGTAGAGTCCATATTCGTGGAAGTGGGCTTTGCAACCTGCTCTCTTTCCATAAACTTGCCTGCTGCCTTTTTGATGTCCTCTTCGGATACCTTCTTCTCTTCCTTTTCAACAGGCTTATCCGACTCAAGGATCTCTTCTTCAAATGTTTCAGGCTCTTCTTTTGCAGGTACTTTCGTTTCTTCTGCTGCGTCACCTTCAACTATTCTTACCTGCACGCCCTGCTGCTGAACTGTTTCCATAAGGTTTGCAGCAGCCTTGAGCGCAGCAGCTCTCGCCCTGCTCATAGCGCCTCTCTGAGCTGCCATTTCTCTCATTCTTTCCTGCTCTGCAAGACGCTCTGCTACCTTCTTAGGTACTACAAGCAGCATCTTTACTGTATCTTCACGGATCTCACGTATCATCTCGTCAAACATATCAAATCCTTCGATACGATATTCAACAACAGGATCATGCTGACCATAGGAACGCAGGCGGATACCTCTTTTGAGCTCATCCATTGCGTCAATGTGATCCATCCAATAACGGTCAACATTCTTGAGAAGATATACTCTTTCAAGCTCACGCATTGTTTCGTCGGGTATAAGCGCTTCATTTTTCTCATAAAGCTCTGTACCCATCTTTGAAAGCTCTGTTACAAGATATTCTTTTTCAAGCCTTTCAAGCTCATCTGTATCATATACGAGTGTTTCCTCGTCATCATCAGGTATGAGCCAGCCCTTGAGTGCATCTCTCAGGCCCTCAAGGTTCCAGTTATCCTTATCATCATGGGGCAGATATTCCGATACCTTTGATTCAACCGTTTCGGGTATCATTTTCATAATAGTCTCTCTGAGATTCTCGCCATCAAGAACCTGATCTCTCTGACCGTAGATTATCTCTCTCTGACGGTTCATAACGTCATCGTACTCAAGTACGCTCTTACGTATGCTGAAGTTTCTGCCCTCTACCTTTGACTGTGCGCTTTCGATAACGGATGTAAGCAGCTTGCTCTCCAGCGGCTCGTCATCATCGCCGGGCATCTTATCCATAATATTCTTTATCCTGTCGCCTGCGAAAAGTCTGAGTATATCGTCCTCTGCTGAAAGGTAAAAACGGCTTGCGCCCGGGTCACCCTGACGTCCTGCACGGCCTCTGAGCTGGTTATCTATACGTCTTGACTCATGTCTTGTAGTACCCATGATGAAAAGACCGCCTGCTTCTCTTACCTTATCTGCTTCTACTTCAATTTCTGATCTGTACTTTTCAATAAGCTCCTGATACTTCTTTCTTGCGTCAAGTATCTCCTGATCGTCTGTTTCGGCATAGCCTGTCGCTTCGTTTATCATTTCCTCGCTGAAATTAAGCTTTCTCATCTCATCCTTTGCAAGGAATTCTTCATTACCGCCAAGCTTTATATCTGTACCACGGCCTGCCATGTTTGTTGCGATAGTAACCGCACCGAGCTTACCTGCCTGAGCTACTATCTCTGCTTCCTTTTCATGGAACTTTGCATTCAGAACATTATGCTTTATGCCCTTCTTTTTAAGCAGCTTACTCAGCTCTTCCGACTTATCAATTGATATCGTACCTACAAGTACAGGCTGTCCGTTGCTGTGAGCCTCTTCTATGTCTTTGATAAGGCAGTCATACTTACCCTGTTCTGTTCTGAAAATAACATCGGGCAGATCAATTCTCTGTATCGGCTTGTTTGTGGGTATCTCGATAACATCAAGACGATAGATCTCGGAAAACTCGGTTTCCTCGGTCATAGCCGTACCTGTCATACCCGAAAGCTTTTTATAAAGACGGAAGAAATTCTGGAATGTTATAGTTGCGAGAGTCTTGCTTTCCCTCTCTACCTTAACGCCTTCTTTAGCTTCTATAGCCTGATGCAGTCCCTCATTATAACGTCTGCCGTACATAAGACGTCCTGTAAACTCATCAACGATTATTACTTCGCCTTTTTCATTTACTACATATTCAATATCACGCTTCATAACACCATGAGCCTTGATAGCCTGATTGATATGGTGCTGTATTGTAATATTATCCGGATCGGTAAGGTTATCTACACCGAAGAATTTTTCAGCCTTCTTTACACCTACAGGTGTAAGGGTAGCTGTCTTTGCTTTTTCATCAACTATGTAATCTATACCCTCTTCGATATATTCATCGTCATTATCTTCTTTTGCATCAGTCTCTGCTATTTTCTTGCATTTCATTGTCTTTGCAAGTTCGTCAGCCTTCTGATACAGATCAGTCGACTTATCGCCCTGGCCCGAAATAATAAGCGGTGTTCTTGCCTCGTCTATGAGAATCGAGTCTACCTCATCCACGATAGCAAAAGTATGTCCTCTCTGAACCTTATTTTCCTTATAAACAACCATGTTATCACGCAGATAGTCGAAACCCAGCTCATTGTTGGTAGCATAAGTTATATCGGAATTATAAGCTGCTTTTCTTTCTTCGTTCGTACTGTCATGCTGGAGTATACCAACAGTAAGTCCGAGGAAACGATAAAGCTTACCCATCCACTCAGCGTCACGCTTTGCAAGATATTCGTTTACGGTAACAACATGAACGCCGTCGCCTGCAAGTGCATTCAGATATGCGGGAAGGGTAGCCACAAGGGTCTTACCTTCACCTGTTTTCATTTCGCTGATACGTCCTCTGTGAAGGATGATACCGCCTATTACCTGTACACGGAAATGCTTCATGCCAAGCACACGCCATGATGCCTCACGGCATACTGCAAATGCTTCGGGAAGAATAGCATCAAAAATCTGATCCTTTTTCTTTTCCGTCATTTCCTCTTCTGTTTTGAACATTTCCTGGAAACGTTTTGTTTCTGCTCTCAGTTCGTCGTCAGTGAATTTCTGATATTTTTCCTCAAGCTCAAATACCTTATCCACCATCGGCTTTATCTTTTTAAGTTCTCTTCGGCTGTTGCTGCCGTTAAACCATGCTTTCAACCCCATAGGAATTCACCTCATAAAAAATTTTTATTGTTTCAGCTGCTTTGTGAAGTTATGACGGAAACATTATCGTCCTCGTCTATAACATATATCGGTCCTTCGTCCTCTTCGGCAGGATCTTCCGAATCATCAAGATATACTATCACATCAGGATCACTTTCATCGGAATACATCGAACCCGCAGGAAGAGTATTTACCTCGGGCATTATACTGATATCATCCTTGCTGTAACAGATGATATTCATCACATAAGCAGCCTTATCGGGTGCTCTGGGTTCTTCTTTATAGATGTCTATAAGTGCGCCCTTATCCTCAATATGAGTATCGCCTATCTCGACGCCCTTATCCTTATCATAGGACTGCACTATTATCATAGCATTGTTTGATTCAAAGAATACGTCATTCAGATCTTTTACAGCTGTCTTGAAATCACTTCCGCTGTCAACCTTATCGAGGGAATACTTATCCTTATTTGAATTATAGAAATCGTCAAGCTCTTTTCTGCTTGTAATAAATGCAAGACGAAGACTATCCCCCGTTTTTGACAAAACTTCATCTGATAGGTCAACTGTCATCTGAGTAGTAGACACATACTTTGTCGGTGTTTGTATTACAGCACCGTTTTCATCATATACTACCGCATCCTTACCGTCTTCGATGTTTTCGTCAGCTTTTTCAGCTGTACTGTTCTGAGCGTTTTTATCACTGTCAGATGCAGAACTGCCCGAAGACGCATCGCTTTTTGTACTGCTGTCGGTATTGCCCGATGTCTGGCTGCTGCCGCTCTCTGTATTTGCGCCTTCATCGGCGGAAGAGTCATTTGCTTTTTGTGTACAGCCGCAAAGTATCATGGCTATAACCGAGCTTATCAGTATAATAGCAGTAAGCTGTTTTTTCATAATTATTTCCTCCTTCCATATTCATTTTTCTTATTTTCGATCATAAAGCAAGAAAATAAAGATCGTCAAGTTTCAGCTGAAAAGCTGTTTGCTTTGAGCCGGAACCGGGTATACTATTTAGTGAGCGGAATAAAAATATTCTCTCTCAGGCTTTTAAGAAGTCTTGCTTCCGTTATATCGCCTTTTCCGCATTTTGGGCAGACCTCTATCTTTCCGTACTTATTATTGTGCGGAATACCGCTGTTATCAAGCCGCAGTACAGTTTTTTTCCTTTCCCTTTCGATATCGGGGCAGCTCAGATCAGCAAGCGACTTTACTTCTTTTTCAAGATCGCCGTTTTCAAGTCCGCTGACAAGCCTTTTTGCAACAACGATCCTTGAAACGTATTTATCAACATCGCTTGCCGTTGCGGCAACATGACCGCAAAGCTTACACCTTCCTGCATAGAAGACCTCATTTGCTGCTCCGAAATTCTTCCGGATATACTCCATATCATCCCTGAGACCCTTCCTGCGGAAATCCGCAAGTTGTGCATTAAGCGCTAAAAGCGCAGTAAAAACCTGTGCCGACCAGAATCCTATCTCAGGCGTACGGGCAGTCTTGCTGCTGATAGAAAAATCTGCGAAACGTCCGTTCTTTTCAAATTCACGGCGTATCATATCAAGATCTTTTTCGGTTTCCCACTTCTCAATGCACTCATCAACGACAGGCACATACTCTGTCTTCTCTATTTCAGTCAGAAGCGTTTTAAGTGCGCTGAGCGTCAGTTTGTACTTATCCACCATTATCCCTCCTTATCGTATAAAGCGGATACAAATATGCCGACTGTTTTCCTTTAGTCGGATAATCATTTACTATTATATACGAATTTGACGGAATATACAATGGATTTTAAGAATTTTTTTAAAATCCATTGCTATCATTGACAAAAATCATAAGATAACATATAATTTACTTAAACTTCCATACAAAAACAAAGCCGAATATTTTCATTTTGCTGCCTCAGCGCCTGGGGTCGGCAAAAGTATATATTTTTAATTGGCAATAATAATTCCATGTGGTAATATGATAAAACCAAGGTCAGAGCTGCTCAGAATAGCCTGTTACGCAGACAATTAACCACGGGCGGTTCAGACAGAGCGGATGCGAAGCGCAGCGTTCCCCCACATTCAGGGTCCGGCAGGCTCGCCGTCAGCAAAGACATAAAACAGATAAAGATCATTTTTCAGAAAGGCAGGATAATTATGACTGTTGTTGATATCAGGAACGTTTTCAACGAAAGAAATATCGAGATATTTCACACTGACAAATCCTTTATATACTATTCGGAGGAAAAAAACGATAACGGAAAAAATGAACTGTATATACTGGAATACGACCGCAAAACAAAGCGCGAAAGGCTCATAACCAACTATACTCTTGAAGATCCCACATTTGTGGAGCATATTTTTGCTTTTGAAGAAAATATACTTCTGGTTCTGGAAAACGGCAAAAACAGTCTTTGGCTTATTGAGCTTTCCAAAAAGGACGGCACGGAGCTGAACAGAAGAAAGATAGTATGCACAGGCGCTTTCCGCAGCTGTCTTGCGCTTGACGAAAGTCATATGCTTATATATATGGGTCCCGATGAAGCCAACAAAGAGATGTTTGAGCAGTACCGCAGTATTACGGGCTGTGAATGTCTGTGCTATCTTTACGATCTTCAGACTAATGTCAAGCATTTCGTTAAGAATCAGCTTATTGCCCGTCTGGGAACTGCAAATATCAAGCTTATGACTGTTCAGGGAATAAAATATGCAATACTGCTTGATCCCTTTGCCGATGAGGATATAAAGCGCGGTTATTATGAAGAGCAGAGATGGATCAATGTTGATATAAGAGATAATATATGGCTTTGCAATCTTAGCGAGCTTATTTCCGAACTTGAAAGCGACGGCGAGAATATCACGAAAAAATGTATAGCCAGTGCGGATATCAAAGCGCTTGCAAGATATATGGGTACGGATGACGAAAAAATGTATTTCCGTGCAAAGGAATTCCGCACGGGTCAGGAAAAAATATGCAGCTACAATGTTTTCACAGGTGCGCTCAAAATAGAAGCAGATCTGTCAGTTTCCGAGGGTAGCAGAATTTTCTATATACTCGAGGAACGTCCGTTCTCGCTTTTTGCAGTTGAGGACGATAAGATGACTGTTTCCGTCAAGGGGCTTGTTAACAGTCAGGCTGACATAAGATACAAGTCCTCTGTCGGACGTTTTGTAACCTGCATTGACAACAGATATGTAGTAACAAGAAAATCTCCGAAAAACGTAAATTCCGCTCCTATGTGCGCTATTTATGACAGTGAAACACGTATGTACGAAGAGTACGAATGCAGCTGCTACCTCAGCGGCGACACCGTTGTACTTTATTGAATGTGGAAAGTGGAATCAGCTTTGCAGGGCGGGCTGTTCGTTTTTCTGACGGAAAAATGATTTTTCACTTTCTAAGGAATGACAGATCACAGCCAAAAGTGTTTAAAGGGGCAAGGTTCAGATGGATATTGTTGAAATAATACTGCTCATTATTATTGTTTTTCTTGTGGGTGCGGATATTTTTATACTCAGAAAAAAGAGCGGCGGCGAAGATAAGAGCAGTGAGCTTAAAACGCAGATAAAGCTGCTTGAAGGTCAGCTGTCACGCATACAGCAGGAGCAGTCACAAAGTCAGAGTAGTCTGCGGCAGGAGATCAACAATACCGTAAATTCAAACATAGGAACTCTCGGAGAAAACCTGAGAGATTCTATGGACACAAAAATAGAAGCCATGAACGGCTCGGTTACTGCGCAGCTTGACAGCATGAACAAAACAGAAGCTGCAAGAATGAAGCAGTTTGAAGAGCGTCTGAGAACACTTGAAACAACGACCGACCGGAAGCTTTCTGAAATACGCTCATCACTGACGATGCAGCTGAAAAGCATGAATGAAACCAATGAGCGGCAGCTAAGCAAGCTGGCTGATGACAACAACAGACAGCTTGAAAAAATACGAGGAACGGTAGATGAAAAGCTTCAGGAAACCCTTGACAAAAAGATCACGGATTCATTCAAGCTTGTAAGCGAACGGCTCGAGCAGGTCTATAAGGGACTTGGAGAGATGCAGACGATCGCACAGGGTGTAGGTGATCTTAAAAACGTCCTTTCCAACGTAAAAACCAGAGGAATACTCGGAGAGATACAGTTAGGTTCGATTCTTGAGCAGATACTTGCGCCGGAACAGTATGAAGAAAATGTGGCCACGGTCAAGGGCAGCAGCAACAGAGTAGAATTTGCTGTTAAGCTGCCGGGGGCGGAAGAGGGCAGCACAGTTTATCTGCCGATAGACTCAAAATTCAACGGAGATATATATACCCGCTTACAGTCAGCCTATGAAAGCGGCGACAAGGATAGGATAGCCTCGGTGAAGAAAGAGCTTTTTGCCGCTGTAAAGAAAAATGCAAAGGATATAAAGGAAAAATACATATATCCGCCATACACGACCCAATTCGGCATAATGTTCCTGCCCTTTGAGGGTCTGTATGCCGAGGTCGTAAACAGCGATCTTGTCACAGAATTGCAGCGTGAGTATCAGGTCAATATTGCCGGTCCGTCAACAATGGCGGCAATGCTCAACTCCCTGCAAATGGGATTCCGCACCCTTGCGATACAAAAGCGCAGCGGAGAAGTCTGGAAAATACTCGGAGCTGTCAAAACGGAATTCAACACATTCAGCGATGCCCTTGAGAAAACTCAGAAACGTCTTGTCGCTGCGCAGGACGATCTTGAAAAGCTTGTAGGAGTCCGCACAAGGCAGATCAACCGCAAATTAAGCCAGGTCGAAACCCTCGACAGCGCTGAAAGCACGAAGATGCTTTTATAGTTTAGTCTCAAATAAAATAATTACAGAAATGATTCGGGAGGGATTTCAATGACAACAAGAGAACTTGCTCACACATGGATAGATGAACTGAATGATGAAGCGTTCAATGCAGTCATGTCAGTTTTAAAAATCTTTCATGAACAATCAAATAGTACAAAGAACAAATCTTTAAGGGGAGCTTGGAGCTTTGCAGCAGATCCTGAACTGATTCCGCTTGAAAAAAGTGCATGGGAATCTGCTGCTGCTGAAAAGCATATAAAGCTATCCGGATTTTGTTGATTGTTTGCTATGTGCTTATCATACAGTTTCGGGTTATAGTATATGTACCTTTGATAAAAAACATAATAACTTTATTAACAGGAAAGACAAAGAATGAATTAAGGCACTCGGAAACGGGTGCTTTTTTATAATGCAAATATTTGTGTTATATCTTACTATTGTAGAATGATCCGGTGCAGGATTGTCCTCCAGCAGATACATGAAATTGATGTCTCGTTTACATCTTGTTTCTATTGCTCTGCTTGAATACTCTCGATTCATATATCCGTATAGCAATATCTTTAAAAGCTGTCTCGGTGTTACCTGATTTTCCCTTATTCTTTCATAAGTGGAATACAAGTCAGTTAAATCCATTTCCTCCACATACTGACTCAGCAACATGACCGGATCACTTCTATCTATTTTTAATTCTATTTCAATTCTATTTCAAACGGAATTTTCAGTTGCTTTTCTACTCCGTTTGGTGTATAATCTTTTTGTAAATAGTTGTGTTTGACCATACTTCTATTTTACACCAACAGTCGGATTTTTCATAGTCCGGCTGTTATTTTTTTACAATATTTTAGGGCTGCCGCTTTCTTAGTGCGACAGCCCCCTTTTACACGGTCACCTTTCAACAATAGGTCCTTCATACTCCTTCAGATATTCAAAGTTTTCTATCGGTGAAGACCATACTTTACCTTTACCTAGATATATAAATACAATATCATCTTCATCTCCTCTTCCTATAATTCCAACAATGTCACCGACATTAATCGATATTGGTAAATCTTCATTTATAAACCTACCATATAAGACTATATCTTTTTTTCAACATTGTCAAATTTTTTCCAATCATCAATTGCATACATTGGGAGTTTTTTCATCGCTTCTTCGGTAGTCAATAATTCCCATTCCGCTTGACTTATCTGAGATTCTTCCTCAGAATTGTTTTCCGAACTCTCTTCGCTTTCCTCCCTGCTTACTTCGATGATTGATTTTTGAGTTGATGATTCTTGAATTGATGACTCCGGTAATGATATTTCAGAAGTTTCTGATTCTTGGACTGATTCCGCAACAGATATATCCTGTGAAGATTCCACGCTCCTCTGTTCTTCTTTTTCACAACCCGCAAAAGCAAGTGTTGTGAATATTGCAGCCATAATAAATATAATTGATTTCCTAAATACTGCCATTACTCTTTTCAAGTGAATCCCTCCTGAAATAATTCTTTGATATTTTGATATAATAATTGTAGTTGTCCTATAACAGGACAACTATTTGTTGATGTAATGATAACATAAAAATTGTCCTATGTCAAGACAATTTTATAAAAGGTGGTATTATTATGTCGAGGATAATTGACGGAAATAAAATGAATATTGTTGGTGATAATGTGAGGAAGTATCGTATTATGCAAAAAATGAGTCAACAAAAGCTTTCTGACAAGCTTGAACTGATGGGAGTATATGTTTGCAGAGGTTCTGTTTCAAGAATAGAGGATAAATCAAGAACTGTCACGGATATTGAATTATACGCTTTGGCTAAGGTGTTGAATGTTAATATAGATGATCTGATAGAAAAATAAAATTATTGATTATTATGTAACAAGGCGGCGGAATATTGGAATCAGGGTGTCCTTGACTGACTATTATCTTCAAGCCTTCGAAAAATAATGAATCGTCATGTATCGAAGATTATTTTTTATGAATATATTATAGTATGCTTTTTAATAAAATGCAAAAGTTAGTTATTAAATTATTTATATTATTTTATAAATGGTATATGCTATTTATGGTGATGAAAATGTCAAGAGCTAAACCCATTTCATATAAAAACACAAGCAAGTATATACAGATCGGACTGAATATATCATATTACAGAAAGCTCAGGGGGCTGAGTCAGGAAGAGCTTGCGGAAAAAACCGGAATAAGCCGCTCTTATCTTAGTGCGATCGAAGCCCCGAATATAGTAAAAACGATCTCTCTTGAACTGCTTTTTGACATTTCCGACGCACTCTCCGTAGAACCAAACAGACTGCTTGAATTCAAGGAAACTTTTTGACTGTATGAGATTTTTGCATAGAAATAAATACAAGCAAAACAGTCAACTCAAAAATAACATCTCCGGTTTTCAATAAAAAAAGCCGAAAAACACTTGCAAAATCAATACTTGTATGATAGAATATTAGAGATGATTATGGAGGTTATGTTGAGTGGGCGCCGACGAGAAGTCGGTGCCGCTTTTTGTTGCAAGCAGCCGCTGACAATAATTATTCATTATTCATTATTAATTATTCATTATTATAAGTTTGCTGGAGGATTAGATATGGCAAAAAAGAAAGGCGGCAATACTGTCGCTGAAGTATCGGCTCTCGTAGAACCTATCGTAAACGGTCTGGGACTGCAGCTGTGGGATGTCCGATATGTTAAGGAAGGCGCATTGTGGTATCTCAGGATCTTTATTGATAAGCCCGAAGGCGTTACTATCGAAGACTGCGAAAATGTCACAAGGGCTGTTGACGCACCCCTGGATGAGCTTGACCCTATCGACGGAAGCTATACACTTGAGGTGTCTTCTCCGGGAATCGAAAGGGAACTGCTGCGTGATGAACATTTTGAACAGTTCCTCGGCGCTCCTGTAATGATAAAAATGCACAAGCCCCTTGAGGACGGAACTAAAGAACTGACAGGAACCCTTATCTCCCACGATAAGGACAGTGTAGAAGTCGTAGCCGATGACGGAAGAGAATTTAATATAACAAAAAAAGATACCGTCTATATCAAGCTTAACGACTTTAATATTTATAGTTAATAGTTATTATCATAAAACTGTAAACTAATCCGACAACTAAAACGGAGGTTAAAGAAATGAAAAAAAACAAAGAACCAGAGGAGAATTTGTTTGAAGCATTGATGCTTATTGAAAAGGAAAAGGGCATTCCCGCAAATTTTATGCTCGAACAGATCAATAAGGCTATTATAACTGCCTGCAAAAACTCTTACGGCGGAAATGACGATGTAACCGTTCAGTACAACAAAACAACAGGTCAGCTTGAGGCAAGCCTTAACAAAACTGTTGTTGAAGAAGTTAACGATATCAACCGTGAGATCACTCTCTCGGCTGCAAGAAATATTAATCCAACTGCCGCTATCGGCGACAAAGTAGGTATTCGCCTTAATCCTAAGAATTTCGGCAGAATTGCTGTTATGACCGCAAGAAATATGATACGTCAGGGTATTCGTGACGGCGAAAAAGAACAGGCTCTCTCAGAATATCAGAGCAAGCTCCAGGATATTGTTACCGCAACCGTCGAACAGGTTGATCCGAATACAGGCAATGCTACTCTCAAACTCGGCAAGGCTATTGCTATACTTCCGAAAAATGATCAGGTTGCCGGTGAGGTACTTAAAGTTGGCGAGCCTATAAAAGTCTATGTCGTAAACGTAAAATCCGGAGACAGAGGTCCGAGAGCTATTATTTCACGTACTCATCCCGATTTTGTAAAAAGACTGTTTGAAGAACAGGTTCCCGAAATATATGACGGTATAGTCGAGATCAAATCTGTTTCAAGAGAAGCAGGATCGAGAACTAAGATCGCAGTATTCAGCAAAGATACAGAAGTTGATGCCGTGGGCGCCTGCATAGGTCCTAAGGGTACAAGAGTCGGAAATATCGTTGGTCAGCTCAACGGTGAAAAAATTGATATCGTTGAATATAACGAAGATCCCGTTGAATTTATAAAGAAAGCACTCTCCCCCGCTGATGTACTCAAGGTCGCTCTCGATCCCAGCGGCGAAAAGATCTGCAAGGCTACCGTTCCCGACAGTCAGCTCAGTCTTGCTATCGGCAACAAGGGTCAGAACGTCCGCCTGGCTGCTAAGCTTACGGGCTGGAAAATAGATATCCGTCCCGAAAGCGGATTCTTCGGAGAAGAAGAAGCTCCCGCTGAAGCCGAAGAAGCTGAAAATGCATCCGAAGAAACCTCTGCTGAGAATATTGCAGACGAAGCTGTAAATGCAGAAAACACAGCCGGAGAACTTGCTGAAGAAATAAATGATGCTCCAGCCGATGAAACAGAAGAAAATGTGACTGAAGAGGATTCTGCTGAAACGGAAGAGGAAACCGAAAGCTCCGATAACGAAACGGAAACAGAAGAATAAGACTTTTGTCGGAGGAATAAATCTAATGAAACAGAAAAAAATTCCCATGAGAAAATGTACAGGCTGCGGGGAAATGAAAGAGAAAAAACAGCTTGTACGAATAGTTAAAGCCCCCGATAAAGACGGCGCAGGCGGGGATATTTCAGTTGATGTTACAGGAAAGATGCCCGGACGGGGCGCATATATTTGTAAAAACAGCCCCCTTTGTCTTACGAAGGCAAAAAAAGCCCGAAGGCTCGAAAGAGCGTTTTCGTGCAAGATACCCGATGAGATATACGATAAACTGACCAGGCAAATGGAAGAACCTGCGAACTGAACAGTATTCTCATAACACAAAATTATAACGGATGTGATCGGAAAAAATGAATGATAAGCTTCTTTCGCTGCTTGGAATAGCAAGACGTGCGGGACGCCTGTCCCTTGGTTTTGACGCGGCAGTGGAATCTATGCAAAAAGGCAAATCACAGCTTTTGCTGTTGGCAAACGATCTTTCGGAAAGAACAGCCGGAAATATCACAAGAACAGCAAATCAGACAAAAACACATTTAATCGTTACGGATATTCCTATGGCTCAGCTCGGTCATGCCATTGGAAAAATCACGGGGATCATTTCCGTGAATGATAAAGGTTTTGCAGAAAAAATGAAAACGCTTTGCACTGAATAAAGACAGGAGGAATGTATATGATAAAATACAAGCTTAGTGAGATAGCTAAAAATCTGAACGTTACAAGCCGTGAGGTATCCGATGTGCTCAAAAACTACCTCAACGTAACAAAAAAATCAGGTGCAGTTCTGACAGAACAGGAACTGAACGTTATTTTTGAATATTATACAGATAAAACAAGTATGCCTAATCTTAACGCATACTATGCAAGCGCAAACGAGCCTGCTGAGGAACAGGTTAAGGCAGATGCTCCCAAAAAGCAGGAAAAGAAGGAAAAAGCTCCTGCAAAAAGCAATAAAAAAGATCAGAAAAAACCTGTTCAGCCAAAAGGTGAACAGCAGCCCAAAAAACAGCAGACTAAGCCTGAAGCTAAACCTGAACAGCCAAAAAAGGATAATAATCCTAAACAGCAGGAAGCTCCGAAGCAGAATATTGCTCAGAATGAACAAGCTCCTAAGGCTAACGAGAATCGCCGTAAAAATGATAAAAAGCAGAAAAAGAATAAGCAGCCCGCTGCTGCAAGACCAAAACAGGAAACACATATCCTCAGCGGTAAAAAGCTTGAAAAAGAGGATACATTTACCGAGGATAACAGCAAGGTTAGTGAGAACAGAGGACGTGTCATCAATACCCGTGCATCCAATGTCAATATAGATAAATACAACGAAAAATATGACCGTCTGGCAAGCGAAAAGCTTCATAAAGAGCCGACCTCCCAGAAGCAGAAGATCAACCAGCGTTCACAGCAGAAGGGCAAACCCCGTAATTCCCGCAAGGAAACTGAAGCAGAGCGTCTGAAGAGAATAGCAAATGCAAGAAAAGCTAAACCCATCACGGTTCAGATCCCCGATGAGATCACTGTAGGTGAACTTGCACTCAGACTAAAAGCAACTGCTGCGGAAGTTATCAAAAAGCTTATGATGCTCGGCGTAATGGCTACGGTAAATGATGTAATTGACTTTGATACAGCTTCACTTGCCGCAATGGAATTCCATGCAAAAATCGAAAAGGAAGTTATCGAAACTATTGAAGAAAAGATCATTGACGACAGTGAGGACGATGACGACAACCTTGTTGAGCGCGCCCCCGTCGTTGTTGTAATGGGACACGTTGACCACGGTAAAACTTCTCTCCTTGACGCAATTCGTCATGCACACGTTACTGCTACAGAAGCAGGCGGCATTACTCAGCACATCGGCGCATACCGTGTAAAAATCAACGGCAGAGAAATAACATTCCTTGACACACCCGGTCATGAAGCTTTTACAACAATGCGTGCAAGAGGTGCACAGGTTACAGATATCGCTATACTTGTTGTAGCAGGTGATGACGGTATCATGCCTCAGACAGTTGAGGCAATTCACCACGCAAAGGCTGCGGGTGTATCTATTATAGTAGCCGTTAATAAAATGGATAAGCCCGGCGCAGACATAGAACACGTTAAGACACAGCTTACAGAACATGAACTTGTTCCCGAAGAATGGGGCGGAGATGTTCCCGTTATTCCTGTTTCAGCACACACCAAAATGGGTATCGATGATCTTCTTGAAATGGTTCTGCTTGTTGCAGATATGAAGGAGCTTAAAGCTAACCCTGAAAGAGCAGCTAAAGGCACTGTTATCGAAGCAAGACTTGATAAAGGCCGCGGTCCTGTTGCAACAATGCTTGTACAGAATGGTACTCTTAATGTGGGCGATATTATCGTTGCAGGTACTTCTGTTGGCCGTGTAAGAGCAATGACTAATGACAAGGGCGCAAAGGTTAAATCCGCAGGTCCTTCAGTTCCTGTTGAAATAACCGGTCTTGACGATGTTCCAACAGGCGGCGATATTTTCAATGCTGTTTCTGATGAAAGACTTGCAAGAGAACTGGTTCAGCAGCGTCGTGATACAGAAAAAGAAGAAAGATTCAATGCACGTACAAAGGTAACACTTGATAACCTGTTCGATCAGATGAAGTTGGGAGAAATGAAGGAACTCAAGATCATTGTAAAAGCCGATGTACAGGGTTCTGTAGAAGCAGTAAGACAGTCACTGGAAAAGCTTACTAATGAAGAAGTAAGAGTTAATGTCATTCACAGCGCAGTCGGCGCAATACGTGAATCCGATGTAATGCTTGCTTCTGCATCAAATGCTATCATAGTAGGATTCAATGTAAGACCGGATCCTGTTGCAGAAGAAAATGCAAAGCGTGACGGTGTTGATATGCGTCTTTACAGAATTATCTATGACTGCATAGAAGAAATAGAATCTGCTATGAAGGGTATGCTTGCTCCCAAATTCAAGGAAAACCTTCTCGGTAAAGTTGAGGTTCGTCAGACATACAAGATCACCGGCGTAGGACTGGTTTCAGGTTCTTATGTTCTCAACGGTAAGGTTGTACGAGGCGCAAACTGCCGTGTCGTTCGTGACGGTATAATTATCGCAGACGATACAATAGCTTCTCTCCAGCGTTTTAAAGACAGCGTAAAAGAGGTTGCTCAGGGATTTGAGTGCGGTATTACACTTGACAAATACAGTGACCTTAAAGAAGGCGATATCTTTGAGATCTATGAGATGGAACAAATAACCGAATAAAATTACAATGCTCCGCAGAAGTTTCTTACTTTCTGCGGAGTTTTTTCTCTGAATTATGCAGCGCTCAAAAGGGGTAGTTATGTTTTCTGTGTTTCCGACGGCCAAAGGCTCCGTCTTTGGAATCAGGCAGGGCTCCTCTCCCTGCACCTCGCAAGGGGCTCAGCCCCTTGACCCGCAAAATTATCTGTTTTTCTTATGCCGAACTTTATTGCAAAAGTCAAAAAAGTATTTAATCTTAGTAAAAACATTTTTTCGGAAAAAGAGCCGCTCCCAAAAGCCTGATACGCGGTCTGCACAGTCTGAACTGCGTGTTCAGAGCGGATGCGGAGCGTAGCGATACCCGCGTTTAGGGTCCGGCGGCTCGCCGGCGGCGGTGGAAAAAAGCTTGAAAACTTATTAAACCTATGGTATAATAGGATATTATAGATTGTTTGGAGGTTACACGATGAAAATATCCACAAAAGGGCGATATGCTCTGAGAATGTTGCTAGATTTGTCACTGCATCCTGACGGCTTTGTTGCCTTGAAGGATATTGCGGAAAGACAGAACATATCAAAAAAGTATCTTGAACAGATCGTACCGCTGTTGAACAGATCGGGTCTGATGCGTACAAACCGCGGGTATCAGGGCGGGTATATGCTGTCAAAGCCTGCATCGCAATATACTGTTGGAGAAATACTCAGACTTACCGAGGGAAGTCTTGCCCCTGTTTCCTGCTTAGCAGATAGTGAAAATGAATGTCCACGTGCTGTTGACTGTATGACTCTTCCGGTATGGGAAGGATTATACAAAACAGTATGCGACTATCTTGACAGTATTACACTTCAGGATATTATTGACAGATATAACAGCCAGAGCGGCGGAGATTACTACATATAAAAATATAAAAAGAGGAACACAAACCAATGTGTTCCTCTGATTTTTTTACTTTTTAAGGAATGCTATACCTGTTTCAAAATCGGGGTCTCCAACTTTGAAAGTATCATCAAGTGTTGTTTCAACATAGTTGTTAGGGTCATGCGTGAATACAACATTTGAAAGATTGTTGAGCATAACCGCACCTGTTACTGAATAGCCCTCAACCATATTGATCTTATACTTCAGATAAGAAAATGAGGTTTCGCTGTTCTGCTCAAACTTAGATTTCTGATTTGTAAGCTTGAACTCTATGCTTTCTACCCCTGCGATCTTAGTATCAGTGTCAGTTACAACATTATCATCATCATCTTTATACTTTGTATGATAACTGAACATATCACTTCCGGCAGCTGCTTTAATCACTCCGCCGACTGCATCATCAAGGGATATAGCAGCCTCACTTGACGCAATATGATCTATAAAATTAGAATTTGTATACATACTGTTATCGTTGGTTATAAAGTATACATCCGATGCAACTCTGCCGTATCTGATTATAAAATTCTCAAGCTCAAACGCTTTCTCCTGCTCCTTTGCGGTAACAGAAGCCTGTGAGTAATTGCTGAGCGCACTCGCAAATATTCCCACACCAATGGTTGCAGTTATTGATAATATCGCTATCGTAACTACAAGCTCAACCAATGTATAGGCTTTTTTAGTATTTCTGATTTTTTTCATATGCCTTGCCCCTCCAAATCATACAGTAAACGGCACAAATGATTCATAAATCAACGGACCGCTTGCTGACTCAAATCTTGTCTTGATATAAATACCATTTACCGACATAGGCTCAGCAGTACCTGCATCCATAGGTAATTCAGTATTTGGCAGCAAGGTATACTGAAAATCTATATTCGGCTCAAATTCTGTACCTGCGGGAACATATGTAGCCTCAGGAACAGTTGCTACTACAGCTGCAAGAATAGGACTTGCAGTGGGATCACCTGACTGTATGTGCTCAAGTTCCTCCTCGGCCTTGTCAGAATCAGTGATATTCATCTTTGTAATAGTATTAAGAATGATCTCATTCAATGAAGCATTAAGAACAGCTGCTCTGTTCTCATCAGAATTGTACATGGTAGTGGTAAAACCGCCTACCATTGCTCCCAATGTCGATGCAAATACTATTACAACTATCGTTACACCAATAAGGATCTCGACAAGAGTAATACCTTTTTTCGACTTCATTTTTTTCTTCAGTTTTACAGTTTTCATAGCAAATTCCTCCTAACAGCAACTATAAATGTATAATATCTAAACCTATAAAACCTCTATTAACATTATACTATAAATAAAAATCAATTCAAGTTTTTTTTAGCATCAAAGTTAACAAATTTCAGGAATCGACTTTGTTTGTTTTTATCATTATATTAATCATGAATCAATACATGACCATATTAATTCCTATGAAAAGGCAGTGCATTGAAAATTACAATGCACCGCCGTTACAGTCATATTAATTATTCATCTCTGAATAACTGTCATCAGGTATCCACACCTGTAGAATCACCGATAACGCTGTACATACCGAACATCGGAAGAATCATAGCAACAACAACCGTACCAACAACTACACCGATAACAACTGTCATTACAGGTGTCATAGCGTCTGTAAGTTTCTGGGTCGATTCATCACTCTGATCTTCGAACAATTCAGCCATTTTGAAAAGTGAGTCACCAAGCATACCTGATTCTTCACCAACTCGGATCATTGATACGAGAATTGCGTCAAATACAGGATGTTTAGCCATTGCATCATGGATCGTTACACCGATCTGTACATCATCAAGGACAAACTGTATCTGATCCTTAACATAAAGGTTAGGAACAGCATCTCTTGAAAGTGCCATTGCCTTATGGATCGGGATACCTGCATCAGTAAGTGTTGACATCAGACGGCAGAATCTTGCAAGCGAACTCTGACGAATGATAGGACCAACAAGCGGTATCTTCAGCTGTACCTTCGCAAAACCCATACGGAAAGCTGCGCTGTTTTTGTTCAGCGTCATTACACCTACAACTATAGCTGCAATAACAAGCACAAATATGTACCAGTATCCGATAAGCGCATCCGAGAAGGCCATAAGCGCCTTTGTAAGTCCCGGAAGTTCTGCGCCAAACGAACCATATGTATCTTTAAACGTCGGAAGTACGAAACCGCACAGGATAACGATAAGTGCTACAACAAGTACAAGAAGGAATATAGGATATGTAAATGCGCTCTTGAGTTTTCCTGAAAGTGCGATATCCTTCTTACATATAAGCGCACACTGCTGGAACGCATTATCAAGACGACCGTTAGCTTCACCGGCTTCAATAATACTGATGTAAACACCGGGGAAACCTGCAAAGTTTTTCATTGACTGGGAAAGAGTAAAACCGTTGTAAAGGTTTTCATTTATCTCTTTCAGTATCTTTTTAAGAGAAGCATCTTTTTCTGAGTCAATCATGATCTGCATCGACATAGACAGGTTGATACCTGCTTTCATCATCATACCGAGCTGGTTAAAAAGCAGAAGAAGTGTTTTCTTAGCTATCTTTTTATTATGGACATCTCCGCCGAGATCCATCTGCCAAATACTTGTAGGTGCATCTGAGCCGCCTGCTTCTTTGATATCCTGAACTATAAGTCCTTTCTCACGCAGTATAGCAACGGCCTGACTTTGGGTCTCCGCCTCGACAGCACCCTCTTTTTTCTGGTTTCTGGCGTTCATCGCCACGTATTTATACTTCAAGACAGTTCACTCCCCTTTTATCTTCTTGCGTCCGTATCGCCGATATCAAAGTTCCAAGCCTTTGCAACCTGTTCGGTGATAAGACCCTGAGCAAGAAGGTTATCTATACTCTTGCTCATCGTAATCATACCGTACTGCTGACCGAGCTGGATGGACTGCTGAATATTTGCTACCTTATTCTCACGAATAAGGTTACTGATAGCACCGGTTACGAACATGATCTCGAATGCAGCTACACGTCCTCCTGTTGCTCTCGGAAGGAGTCGCTGTGAAATAACTGCCTTCAGTGATGTTGAAAGCTGTACACGAATCTGCTGCTGCTGATCAGGCGGGAAAATATCAACAAGACGGTCGATAGTCTTAGCTGCGCCCTCTGTATGTACTGTGGAGAAAACCAAGTGACCTGTTTCAGTTGCGGTAAGTGCGATCTGGATAGACTCACGGTCACGCATCTCACCTACGAGAATAACATCAGGGTCTTCACGCATGGCAGCTCTCAGTGCCATAGGATAGCTTCGGCTGTCAAGACCAATTTCTCTCTGGTTTATAACACAACGCTTCGGGGTGTGAAGAAACTCAACAGGGTCCTCGATCGTAACGATATGCTTACTCTTGAATTTATTTATTTCATTGATAAGCGCTGCCAGCGTCGTAGATTTACCTGAACCTGTAGGTCCGCACATAAGTACAAGTCCTGAATTAAGGTCAAGGGTCTTTCTGATAGAATTCGGCAGGCTAAGTGTTGAAAGTTCAGGAACAACACTGTTGATTACACGAAGTACAAGAGATGTACCGTTACGCTGTCTGAATGCGTTTGCTCTGAAACGTCCGCATTCACCGATCTCTACAGCCGCATCGGCTTCACCGGTCTGAAGGAAGGTTTCAAATCTTGACTGATTCAATACTGCTTTTATTATTGCAGTAACCTCTGCCTCGTTAAGTGCAGGGTCATTTGTAAAGAAAATATTACCATGCAAACGGTAAGCCGGATGGTTACCGGATGCTATATGGATATCGGATGCGCCCTTTGTAACGGCTTCTTTTACAAGGCTGTAAAAATCCATAATTGATCTACCCCAATCTCTATAATTTTATTTGCAGATCCCGTTAGTCGTTCGAGATCGTCATTTCTATGAACTCTTCATAAGAAGTTAGTCCCTTGAGAACATCTATTCGTACATTTTCTTTCATCGGGATCATACCTTCTTCAATGGCAATGTCTCGGACTTCATCTGTACTTTTTCCCGCAGTAATAGCTCTCTTCAGGGCTGTCGTCAGAAGCATTACTTCATGTACGGCAATACGTCCCTTGTAGCCCTTCTTACCGCATTTTTCACATCCGCACTTTCTGTAAAGCGTGATCTCCTCATTCGGATCAAGACCGAGACCTATTCTTTCATTTTCATCGGGAACATATGCTTCCTTACAGCTAACGCACAATCTTCTTGCAAGCTTCTGGGCAATAATGCCGAGAAGTGCAGATGATACCATGTATGGCTCAATACCCATATCTACAAGACGCGCTACCGAACTGGGCGCATCATATGTATGCAGTGTAGAAAGAACCAAGTGTCCTGTGATAGCAGCCTGTACTGCGATACCTGCTGTTTCACCGTCACGAATCTCACCGATCATGATAATGTCGGGGTCCTGACGAAGAATACTTCTCAGTGCTGCCGCAAATGTAAGTCCTGCTTTTTCATTAGTCTGTACCTGGGTAATACCCGGCTGTATCTGCTCGACAGGGTCTTCAACTGTGATGATATTTATATCCTCACCCATAACCTCATGTAGAGCTGTATACAATGTAGTAGATTTACCCGAACCTGTAGCACCTGTTACCAGGATGATACCACGGTTACTTTTTACAAGGTGGTCAAATTTTTTCAGATTCTCCGGGAGGAAGCCGATGTTTTCCTTTTTCAGTTCCATACCCAGAGAAGTCGTAATACGCATAACTATCTTCTCACCGAAAATACTCGGGAGAACGGAAATACGGAAGTCGATATCTTTGCCTCCGACATGGTATTTAATACGACCATCCTGAGGTATACGTTTTTCGGCGATGTTCATATTACCGATAAACTTTATACGTGATGTTACCGAAGGAATAAGTTCAGGCGCAGTTTCCATATATGTCGAAAGCTTACCGTCAATACGGAAACGGATACGCAGACATTTTTCCATCGGCTCTATATGAATATCGGAAGTCTTTGTGAAAATTGCTTCCTCTATCATATTATTAACAAATCTGATGATCGGCTGGTCATTTGCCGATGCATCCTGCTGGGCAGCCTCTTCGGCTTCTATCTGAGCCTTTGATTTTCCGCCCTTGGACTCAAGGAATTCCTTTGCATCATCAATAGCCTTCTGAGCGGCATACAGTTCACGAAGCTTTGATGTGATCTTTGTTGCCTCACCTATTACAGGCTTGATCTTCATTTTTGTTGCAATTGAAATATCCTTAAGACCCTGATAATTCAGCGGGTCAGCTATAGCCACAGTCAGGAAACGTCCTTCCTGCTCTATCGGCACAACCTTATGCTGAGTTGCAAGATCCTCGGGGATCACTCCGCCGAGTTCTTCATTGATCGTAATTGTATCAAGATCCACATAGGGGATAAATAGCTGCTTTTCGAGTGCCTTACAAACCTGTTGTTCGGTAACAATCCCGTCCTCGATAAGGATATCAGCCACACGCTTATTACCGCCACTGGTTTTTTGTTTTATAAGCACTTCATCGAGCTGTTCTTCGGTGATATCTCCTGAATTAATGAGGATCTGTCCGATTCTCAAGTTACTCGCTCTCATTTTTTCAGCTCCTAATACTATTTAAATAAATTCAGGTACAATCCTGCCAGATACTGCACAAGATCAAAAAGTACACAGTATACGCCTACGGCAATCGCTATATACGGACCGAATGCCAGATAGCTTCCGAACCCTACACTGTCGGTTTCCTCAGCCGTATCGCTGTCCACGGTGTTTTCGCTTTCCGCTGCGTCTGAATCGGTAGTTTCAGCTGAAAATTCAGCACTCTGCTGCTCTGAACCGCTGCTTTCTTCTGATATCTGTTCTTTAGCAGCGTCAGAGGCTTCTTCAACAGTACTCTGTACATTCTGATCATTTCTATGTAATATCTTAGCAGTTACAATTATTATTACAAAACAAATCGTTGCTGTAATTATTGAAATAATAAACGCATATATCGTTCCCGGAAAGCCTGTAAGTATGCCCACTGCAAAAAACAGCTTGACATCCCCGAATCCCATTCCGTCACGATGATACACAAGCATTCCGATCAGGTCTATAAGTATCATAACAGCAGCGCCTATACCTGCGCCCGCAAGCGGACTCCACCATGCGCTATGCAGGATATTGTAGCCTCTTGCAATATCATATATACTTACAGCCAGAGCAAATACTCCGACAGCGACCGTAAACTGATCGGGAATTATCTGATATTTAAAATCTGCCACTGCTATCATAATTGCCGTAAAAACAATGAGCGAAAGCAGAACAAAGTAAATATCAAATCCTTTATTAAATTGCAGTCTGCACAGCACAAGACACACTGACATCACAAATGATATCGGTATACCGCTGCGCAGATAGCTGAATCTTTTGCCGCTGAGCAGCTCTTCGGAAGGTGTTTCGCCGTAGTCACACAACCAGCTTGCAGGTATGCGATTAAGCATAATATATCCGAGAGCCGTCAGGACAAAACCTAAGATCACACATATAACAGTCCAGATCAAACCTGTTGTTGTATTCAGATAATCAAATGGCTGCATTACAATTTCTCTCCGTTATGATGATGCTTCGCTTGATGAAGACGATGAAGACGCCTTGGATGCTGCTCCTGTATTCTTCGTCAGATCAAAATAGTAAAGTTTTATCGTAAGAGTTGTGTTAAAAATATTCTGAGAAGAAGGTGTTGAAATCTTTGAAGAATCCTCACCTGATGTCGGTGTTTCATCCAGTTCTTCAGGCTCTATCTGAACAGCACTGATTATGTATGCACCATTTGATTCTTTCTCAAAATAGCTGAGTGTTTCTATGATCTTCTGCTGTGTCTGGATAAAATTATATTTTATCGTAGAAACATAGAGGGGATCACCTGAAGCTGATACGCCGCCCTGTTTATCGGGAACACCCTGTGATATTGTCAGTGAATTAAGATCCATACCATGCTTTACGATAAGGTCTTTGATATCATCAACTGTTTTCTTAGGGTCAACAGTAAGCTTTGCATTTTTTTCCGAACATTCTTTCTCAAGCTTTGCAACCTCAGCTGTTATTGTATCAGCATTCTTGCGGTAATATTCATACTCACTGATCTGTGATTCAGCAGAAGCATGATCATTATTATATGTCTCTATTTTCTGTGAGAACGGGATCTGCACGGCGATCAGAAAAATGATACAAACTACCAGGATCCCGGCGAGTACCCATATAAATTTAGGTAATGTAACTTGTTGTTTATTGTCCATTATTGTTTACCTCCGTAAATCTTCCGAATTTTGTATCATTACTCGGTATCACCAGACGGCTCAGCAGCAAGATTAGGATTGTCAGCTGTAGGATCTGCTGCCTGTTCCTTTTCTGCCTCTGCGGCAGCTGCTGCAAGAGTTTCCTCAGTGATATCCAGCTTGAATGTTACGCTGTATGACTGGATCGGATTTGCTCCGCCCTCTTTCAGATTAACTTCCTTATTTATCTGAGCGCCGGGTTCTACGTTGAAATATCCGTTCTGATCAATTTCATCCTTAAGCTTTGTAAATGTCTGTACGTCCTGTACAGATACAGATGTACTTATCTCATTCTTTGTATTATCTACATTAAAGCCTGTACATGATCTTACCTTACCGTAAACCTGATCGTACAGCTGTGAAACTACATCGGCAGATTTCAGATCAGAGCTTGGCAGAAGCGCCATGTTGTTTTCTATATTTTCATACTGGGTCTTTACAGTCTGTTCTCTTTCGATAAGCTCCTTTGCAGAAACATAATCCTTACTTCCAAGACGCTGGATATCATTATTCTTCTGCATTTCAAGCATTCCCCACCAACCGAGAACAACTACCATCCAAAGTACTGCTACCACACCGATACCGGCGGTAATAGCCTTACCGAGCTTTGATCCGCCTGCATTGCCCATAGCAGACATTATATTAGTTTCGCCCATGAGAAGGTTAGCTTCTGCGGGAGGCATTGTGAGCACACCGTTGAGAGTAATAAATGATGTTACGTCATAGCCCTTTTCAGATGCGCTTGCAGCTGTCACAGGAGGCTTAGCGCCGCCCGAGAACAATCTTGTGATATTCTCCATAGGAGCTGTGAGACCTACCTGACGGCAGTAATTCGCAATATTCGGCAGCTTAGCCAATGCGTCAATGAGAACGATCTCATCGATGTCAAGACGCTTTGTAGAAATAACCATTCTGAGGTTTCTGAGTATTTCGCCTGCCGCATTATCGAGCATTGTCATAGTCTGTTTTCTTGTAGAAGCAGACTTACACTTATTACAAACACCAAGACCTTCCTGACGGATAAAATCTATAGCGCCCATTTTACTCATACCGAATTCCAGCGAGAACAATTCAGCGATATCTTCAAGAACGCTGGAGAAAGACTGCTGGAACACAGGCGCACCGTTATGTAATACAACAAGACGGGTAGCAGCAAAATCCATACTGATAACTGCAATAGCTCTTGTTGCGGAGTTTACATCCTCTTTACAAGTATAAAGCATACCTGCAATAGGCGGAGTTACCTTTACGAGGCGTATACCTTCCTTTTCAAATGCTGCTCTGATATCGGTAAGCATACCGGTATTCATTGCGAAGAGAGATGCCGATATCTCTTCGGATTTGCTTGCTTTACCGTACTGCTGACCGTACTCGAAGTTCAGGATAGTATATTTATCTACTTCCTGATGAAGCACGTTTTCTGCCTCAACTCTTGCAAAGGTCGGGAGAAGCTTTTCTTTTGCGGGAGCATGCTTATACTCCTTTGTGATAAGTACATCTTCATCCTCGATACATACAAACACATCTCCGAGCTCCATGCTTACGCTTTCCGCACAGCGCTTTACATAGGCAGCCAGTTCCTCAGCTTTTTCAAAGGGATGATCCTTCAAGGAGTCATTCAATTCAAATATCTGAGGTACACTGAAATTAGTAGGATTAGACGAACGTTTGTTTTTTCCCGCAAATCCACCTTCTGGCTTATCATACTCGGCAGGGGTAAGAATAAGCAGACCTCGTGTGATCTGCAGTACTGTAGCTACTGTTTTCATAAATACACCACACTCTTAAAAAAATTCGGTTCTGACCGTCAGATAACCAAGCACCCGTTATACAGCAAATAAATTCCCGAGAGGAATAAAAATTCCTTTCGAAAACCATTGTGCAAGTATTCCTAAGCACCAATATCCTTTTTGTTATTTTATCACAAAAATATATAAAATACAATCGTTTTTTTATAAATAAATATTCTTTGTGCATATAGCAAAAATTACGTTGGATATTTTTGTTATTTTATACTATTATCAGAAAGAATTATCATGTCACATTTAGTCAAAATATATCCAAATTGTTTTTTAAACCGTATATTTTTTATTTTTTTTGTAAGTTTTAAACAAAATTAAACTTTTATTCCGTCCGTCAATGCTGTTCCGAATGTCACTGAAACATTATTTCCGATCAACAGTATAACTTTTGCAAAAGAATAAAACATACGTTCATAGGCTTCTGATCTCGCTGTCTTTTTTACATAAAAAAGCAGCAGACCTTAGCCCGCTGCTTTAAATCTTAAATAATTTATTTATCTGTCTGCATATCCGATCTCGGAAAAAGACGTTGCGCCATTGGCATCCAGAGCTGTACAGCCATCAGGAACCACACCATCCACGGCGGCGACTATATTGCCCATATCATCGTATGCAAACTCATCCAAATTACCGACAAATTTTGCATAGAGTCCATTATACTCCAACGCCCCTGCAACAGTACAATTCCCTGCCAATACAGCTTTGTTTCTAAGACTCGACAGCTTTGTGGGAATAACGTCTCCCGATTTATCAGCCTTAAAGGATTCAGCTGTTATCATACCCGTTTTAATTTCTTCATAATACGTTTTACAGCACTGATCAATGGTAGAAGCATCCGTCATTTGTGTTGAGGCGGAAGCATTGTTTACAATAGTAATTACTGCCGGTATAGCTATCGCAGCAAGTATCGCCAGTATCGCTATGACCACAACCAATTCTATAAGTGTAAAACCCTTTTTACTACGCATATCTGATCATTCCTCCGTCATATTTCATTCTCTTTAATAATGTTACATTAACAAATTGCTTATGTCAATGCTTATAAAGAATAAATATTTCATTTTTTAACTTTTACCAATTTGATAAAAAAGTAAGACCATTGCCGCAAAAACAGTTATTCATCCACAAATACTAAAATGACCGTAATATCACTGTAGTGCCAGCTTCGCTGATTTCTCTTCAAATTCCGACACACTCATTCCGGCACGCTTTGCTGCTTCAGATATTGTCAGTATACCGTCACGAACAAGTCCCAGCATACCAAGTAATAATCCTTCTGCTTTTCCTTCTGCTCTGCCTTCTGCTAATGCTTCTATTTTCGCTTCATTTATATCTTGTTCGGTTATTTTCATATCAAAAAACTCCCCTCTGCTGATCGAGTCCAGATCATTCATTTTAATAGCTTCACTGTATCGGTATATAAGCTCTTTTCCCAGCTTATCGTCCGAATATTCCAGGATAAACTTTTCCATATCGCTTTTTGTTTTTACAGCAAAAAAATCAGAAAACAATATGAGAGAATCGCTGACAGTTTTATCTTTACGTTCGTTTACTGCCGGAACATACACATTATAAAGCGTCAACAATTCCGAATAAACGTTATTGTATTCATCCCGGAGTTTAATTATCTCTACAGGATGCTGATTGCTTTTACCGGTCATTATAAATGAAACAACAACTCTGTTTAATTTTTCATACTGACCCTTTATTACACTCTGACCCGCTATTGAACGGCACGCATAATAAATCGTTCTGTTTTTTATCAGAGTTTCAGCATATGTGTTTTGCAAATCAATTGAATATACGGTATCTTCATCAAATGAATACGTATCAAATCTGATATAGTTATGTTCAATGTGATCCGGCTGTATATTTGCTTGTGAATACACATTGTCCGATTTAAGCTCATGACCTGTAACAGATTTCAGAAGCGCCGCAAACATATCTCTATGTCCGAATATTATAGAAAACACCACGTCATTTCTCGGCGGATAGTCTTCTCTGAACGGTATATCCATTTCTGTCACCTTCTTAGTTTCTGTCTATTCACTGCTCTGACAACCTTGCATATTTAAAATTATAATCACTGTAATGCCAGCTTCGCTGATTTCTCTTCAAATTCCGACACACTCATTCCGGCACGCTTTGCTGCTTCAGATATTGTCAGTATACCGTCACGAATAAGATCACTTAGTGTCAATATAACACCTTTCTGCTTTGCCCTCTTTAATTCCTTCTGCTTTGCCCTCTTTAATTCCTTCTGCTTTGCCCTCTTTAATTCCTTCTGCTTTGCCCTCTTTAATTCCTTCTTCATGACCGGAACGTTGGCCAAGGCGGTAGCCGATATCCATATTTCTCTTTGCTTCCGCCTTCATAAACTGCTCTCTCTGAAATTCCTCATCGAACAGCGTTTCCATCATTGTGACCGCCTCCTTCTTATGCTCTGTTAAATACTCTGCAAGATAGCCCTTCTCTATACATATCCTGATCGTTTCCTGAGCACATTTTATACTATCGTTATGAATTTTTCTCTGTATGCCGAATTCCTTACAAAAACCAACATACTGCCCACACATTGTTTCATCAATACCTTTGAATACTTTTACCTTTGCATCAACAGAAGAGTCACCGTCAAAATATTCTTCAGCAAATGAAAGTTCACTGTTGACGTCTTTTTCCCCGCTGTATACGAGATAAAGCTCAGGTTTTGGCAGGAACACTTTTGAATATGTGTGTTCACTCTGATCTGTATCATAAATATATCTGCGGTAGCTCTCGAACAGATAGAAAAGCATACGCAATACAATATTGGGATTCCATGCTGTTTGTGCTTCTACAAGCAGGATAAATTTATTCTTTGCCGTAAAGCCAAGATCATTATAAATAGTATTGACCACAACTGATTCAAGCGTTGTTATGTTTATATCACTCTCTGTAATATCCTCATCCTCCGGATGCAGTTCTTTGTACAGCCGTAATACATTTTTCTTATCCCTGAATAAATCAACGAACACACTATCTCTTGATTTCTTTTTTGTTGTTTCCATTTCTCCCTCACATTATAGCATATCTCCGTATATATATCAACAGAAGCCCAAGGCTTTCGCCCCGGGCTTCCGTCTTTAAAGCTTAGCTTTCATTTTCAGATCATTCTAAACCGGTTATCAGTCGTAGAGATCACCAAGAGTTGTTGTATCTGCGAGCTGTTGGTCTGCACCTGTAGGCTTATCACCTTCACCATCCCAGAATACGATTGTACCCTTTGTGATGTGTGCATCGTCATGGTCAGATGTAGCATAGTGGAGATCTTCATAAGAAAGTGATGTACCGTTGTAACCCTGAACCTGAGCCATTGTTACAGCCTTAGCAGCAGTTGTTCTTGCGCTGTTGGAAGCACCCTCCTCAGCTGCCCAAGTACATTCGTTACCAGCGTTATCCTTGCTCTTCTTTGTGATAGAACCGGACTTAACACCTGAGTAAACTGTCTTACAAGCGTTGTTCATTGTGGAAGCATCGGAAGCACCTGCGCTGTTAGAAGCACTGTTGATGATACCGATAACTGCGGGGATTGCGATAGCTGCGAGAATTGCAAGGATTGCAATTACAACTACGAGTTCAACGAGTGTGAAACCTTTTTTGCTCTGCTTAGCGAGCATTTTCTGCTGGAGTGTCATGATAGATTACCTCTTTCTTAAAAATATTTTTTTCCGAACCGCACACCCGAAGGGGATTTCGGTGCGCTGTTCTTTGTTGAATATATATTAACTCTTTATGAACAAAATGTCAATAGGGTTTTTATAATTTTTTTGAATTCAAACGTAAAAGAATGGCAGTTATTTTTATGCTTTTTGACGAAAAAGGTTCATTTTCAAAATTACCATTGTAATTTTTATGCAGTTTTAATATCACAATCAAGTTCTTTATGTTTAAAATGCACAAGCAACTTTATGAATAATATTTTAACAAAAAACATTTTTATTAATAATTCATTAATAATATTCAAATCTTTTTCATAAAGTTTTGAATAATTTTCTTTTTATTTTTTTATTGAGAATTAAAATAGTGATGTGTTATGCGTTGCACACGCAACATAATGAACATAAAATTGCGTCAGTAAACGACAAATGTTTTATCCTGATGCCGTAATCAGTGTACATTCTGTAATTCTGAATATCCGCTGTCATCCCGAGTGTATGCGAAGGATCTTTTGGGGAGAATTTCGGAAAGATTCTTCGTCGATTCGCTGCTCAGAATGACGACAGGTAGTTCTTAATGCCGTTTACTATAAATACATTTCGCTGTGACAAGTCGGCCGCTGATGTTCCCCACAACGTCCAACATTATAGGAGTGCAGCTCTGTACACTGATTGAAGTTGGTATAAAATAATTCCGGGAATATATAATTAATTTCTCCATTAACTTTGAGTAAGAACCATATAGTATCACTCGATGATGAAAGTAATAACCGCGACTAATATAAGTTGCAGCGACGAGCCCAGAGCGGAACATAGTGAAGCGACCCCCGCGTTATGGGACCGGCGGCTCGCCGGCGGATATTTAATTAAGGATTGACGATACAATATCTTTTGTGTTACAGTATTCAAAGCAAATAGGTCTCCTTTGTTATGTTGGTTGTGGTAAATTAACTGTAACACAAGATTTTCCTATTTGCTATTATTTCTTACTTTAACACATCTATTGTAAACCTACAAAGTATTGACATAGGCTCAGATACGATTGGTTTATTAAGGCAATTACAGCGACAGCAGGCAAGTAATTCGATATTGACGCAGTGGGTATTCACTCGGGACGAAAGTCACGAACCAATGCACCCGCAAAGCCCTACAGGGTACTTCAAAATATTCGGGATTAAATACGGTATAGAGAATTTCCACCCGCATTTGCTCTGTCATACAAGTGCCAGTATTGCCATTACCAACGGTGCAGACGTTGCAAGCGTTTCGGCTCGTCTTGGTCACTCAGACACAACAATCACGCTCAGAATGTACACTCATGCAAATGAAGAAAGCATCCGCAGGGCAGGCGATACCGTCCGGAACCTTTTGAAAAAAGAATCATAACGCAAAACAGGCTGCCCTCTGTCAAACGAGAGCAGCCATTTTCAATGTGTACTATGAAATTTGTGTAACAGACTGTTGCATAATTTTTTCTTAAATGGGACTTCAAGTACCATTATTCATCAAGTTTCCGGAACTCATCAAGCCGAAGCTCTCTCTTTAATTCATCTTCTGTCGGTAGATAGGTGTAGTATTTTGACGCAAATATCTGGTCGTTATCCTCCGGCAAGGTGTATTTTACAATGGCATCATTCTTTTCTGCACAAAGGACTATGCCAATAGGCGGTTTATCTCCCTCGTTCATCAATTCTCTTGTGTAGTAATTGACATACATCTGCATCTGTCCCAAGTCCTGATGGGTAAGTGTGCCTGTTTTGAGGTCAAAAAGGACAAAGCATTTCAGGATATAATTGTAAAAAACCAGATCAATGAAGAAATCCTGTCCGTCAACCGTAAAACGCTTCTGTCTTGCAACAAAAGAGAATCCCCGTCCGAGTTCAAGCAGAAATTCCTGCAAGTGGTCAAGCAGTGCCTGCTCGATATCACTTTCATAAACATGAGTGTCGGGCTTTATTTGCAAGAATTCCATAACATAAGGATCTTTTATCGCTTTTTCGTATTCCGGTTTAGGCTCGGTTGTCTGAATTTCAGCCGCAACGCTTTCTTTATCACGGCTTGCAAGCAGTCTTTGATAATACATCGTGTGTATCTGTCTTTCAAGCTGACGAACGCTCCACATTGACTTTGCACATTCCTCTGTATAGAATTCACGGGCAGTTTTATCCGGAATCCTCATCAGCACACGGTAATGTGACCAGCTTAATTCGCTACACAGTGTGGAGCGAATTGGAAATGTACAGTAAAACTGCCGCATATTACGCAGTCCCTGAACGCTGTATCCTTTTCCGAATTCAGCTGTCAATTTGTCAGAAAGATATTTGAGCTGATTTTTACCGTACTCGGCTCTGTCATTCTCACCGCAAGACCTGTAGATCTGTTCTCCGATCTCCCAATAGGCATTTACCATAGCTGAGTTTACAGCGGCATAGACCTTGCCCTGAGCGGCGATAACACTGTTTCTGATCGAACGGTATGTTTCCTGCCCGTTATTATCAAATATTTCTGTTTCATTCATTTTGCTTCACCTGTAATCACATATTATTATAATTGATTATATCACAGCAAAGCCTGAAAAACCATATCTTTTCAAAAAAGCAGCGGCTGACCTCAATGGATAGCTGCTGCGCTTTTCGTATGTTTGTTATAACCATAGAAACTGTCTGGTGTCAAGCAATATTTCTTTCCAACCTTCAATAAAACCCATTGTTTCCAGTTTTGCATAGCTATATCTGTTGGCAGTTTCTTCAATAAAGTTTACAAACTCGATCCAGTTATCATTATTCGGAACCAAAAGGGAAATACATATCAAAACACCAAATAAACGATTATTACCAATGCCTTTGTCAGAAAACTGTTTATAAATTCTCGGGGTTTTTGAGAGTATAGCATTGTATAGCCTTCCATAATGAGCGCAAAGATTTCTTACATTAGCGATACTTTCGATCCAGCTTTCAAAGTATGTATATCCAACTCTATATGTTAACGCTATGGCTTTTTTATCTTCATTTTTCATATTCTTAAAAAACTTTGATAATGTACCAAAACTGAACAGTTCGATAAGAGCATACATAGGTATCACCTGCTTATAGTTATTCCAACGGCGTTAGGAAATGGAATTATTCTGAAATAAAAAATGCAATAATGGATTAATCTGTTTCCAAAGACAGTGAAAAGCTCTGATTACCTCTAAGGTTTTCAGAGCTTTTATAATTTTGTGGGACTTCAAGTCCCGGATAGGCAGGATTTATACGAACACAAGTTTATGAGTTATCCCCGAACATCATCGGAACATCTGACCGTTGCTATGCAGTCGGAAGTAACGGCAACACTACGCAAGCTCTTTCTTCTGCCGGAATACAGTCAGTATGCTA